>JAKADW010000309.1 GCA_021820165.1 Bacillota bacterium | reverse complement strand
AACACCGTAGCGAGGTCGCACCGGTCGGGGGCCACCTCTACCGCAGCGCGATGTGTGGCGGGGTCCGCCGCCACGTGGAGTACACCCAATTGCTCACTTAAAATCCTCGTCACGGAGGATGCACAACCGTTTCAAGTCATTTCGTGGATGTATGTTGGCGCTAATGCTATGTCATCACTGTGACTAACACACCTGTCATCCGAGGAACCGACCATCTCGACCGTGAGAGGATCTGGAGCCCCCCAAAAATCAGCCCCATGGGCTGGGATCCCCGTTTGGCTGTCGGCTGAAATGCACAATGCACAGCCACCGCCAAACGCGAATGTATGATGGAGAGAAGAATGCTCGCCAGTAGGTCCTCAGGCATCACACCAGGGAAACCGGCAAAATGGAAGCCATGATGACAACGGATTGAGTCAAGCTAATGCCAAAATAAGTTAGCCTCGACAACTTTGATTTTCGATGACGTTCCACGCGAAGCGAATACTGGCTTCCGGATCGAAATCATAGTCCCAGAGCCTTTAGTAATGCCCAGCCTCCATCCCGAACAGGAACCTGCTGGTCCGCGCCCACCACTGGTTTGCGCCATTCGTCGGCGTAGACGGCCGTTATTATATCCCCCACCGTGCCGACCTCTTCCCATGTGTTCTATGCAGCCCCGGCACGAAATCCGGCAAATACCTGTCCTTAAGGGAACCCCTATAGGATGTACTCAATATCGCCTTGGTGCTGCAAAAAGTAGTCGCGAAACGCCTCTTTCATAAACGCGGCCACAGGCCCTTGCAGGGGGACCTGGCTCCGTTCTCCGCCAAAGATGGTGTCGGCTTCGATGTAGGCCGCCTCCTGATCCCCCATTTCCATGATACAGAGCACTTCAGGGGCAAACGGATTTGAAACGGGCTCGGTACGCAATGCTTGGGCGACATTCTGGGCAATGACTTTCGCGCCGCGCATCGCATTGTGGGCCATTTTGGGACCGGCCAGTTGGACCATGTCGCCCGTCGCGTAAATATTAGGATATTCCGGGGATCGCAAGTGGTCATCGACGGCCATAAACCCACCGTCTGCATTGAGGCCACTCCCCATTAAGGCCATCGGTCCCGCATAGGCCGGGATAAGAAAGGTCAATTGACTCTCCATCGGAGAGCCCTCGGCAAACGTCACATGCGATGCCCCGATTTCGGTGATGTGACGGTTCACATGCAGATGAATCTCGGCGTTTTTCAGTTGGTCCGCTACAAATGCTTGCACAACGGGACCGCCGGCAGCAAAGGGTACGGGCTTGGCCGTAATATAGTGTACCGTAGTCCGATCCCGAAGGCCCCGCCGACGCAGAGCGCGTTCGAACTGAAACACCATTTCTAAGGCGGGGCCTTCGCACGGACTATTAGGCGCCACTCCGGCCACAAAGGTACCTCCCCGGAACGCGTCTATCGCTCGACGTAGGTCCAGCGCCATGTCCAGCGTCTCTAAGGAGTATCCATGGTCCCGCAGACCGGGAATCTTCTCGTATGCAAAACGCGCACCCAGTGCCAACACTAAATAATCGTACGACCCTGACGTCTCGGCACTATGAATCATGCGCCGTTCCGGATCAATCCGTTCGAGACGTGCCTCAACAAACCGGAAGCCCGCCTTCTGACACAGCGCGGCCAGGGACAACTGGATAGCCTCTGGCTGAACCTGCCCTAACGCCACCAACGGAAACGCCGCCCGAAAATCAAATCGATCAGTGGGTGCCATCAGGGTAATATCATGTGTCGGTCCCACGGCCTGCCGCAACGATTGCGCGGCCACAATCCCGCCAAACCCTCCGCCTACCACCATAATCTGTGCCATGACCCCATCCCCCTCTGTTTGCGTGCGTGTCTAGTATGGTCCTAATGGGCTGGGCTATCCTGTTTCAAGCGACGGTCCGACGGACCGCCCACTAAGGGTTTAGATGATTACGGGTCCCCCATTGGACTGATCCTTTAGGAACGCGCCGCGCGTTGGGCAGCTTGCCAAATTGCAGATTGCGGCACGTTCATATCCGAAGGTTTTGCCTCGAAGACAATATGCCCTCGGGCATTGACCACAAAGATCGCGTGGGCATCCATGGGCATTCGTGGTCCTCCATACACCCCGTATCGACGCCCAATCTGAAAGTGCCGATCCCAAATCATCGGCAGGCTAATGTCTTCTTGGTGCGTCAGATTGTAATCCGCCGCTAGGGTACTTCCAGAAATGGCATAGGTTCTCACCCCGAGCGCTTGGAGCTGGGATTGCATCTGTTGCAACTGGACCAGTTGCGTCACACAGGCGGCTCAGGTGTCCGCTTCATAAAAATAGAGGATCGCGGGCCCGCGACCCGAGAAAGTCACCGGACCTCGCGTCGATGATGTCGTCGTGAATGCGGGGGCCACGGCCCCAGAGACGACCGTTGCTCCTCGTGCCGACGGGTCGGAAACCGCCCAAGCCAATCCCCCCAGCCCGACCATCACGGCTATCCCCATCCCCAGCCATATCATCCGGATTCGTGATCGCCGTTGCATCTACGCCTTCCCTCCCGTCGTCTC
>JAKADW010000308.1 GCA_021820165.1 Bacillota bacterium | reverse complement strand
TTCATTCAAAGCGCGGGAGTTATACCAGCCTTCCTTATTGCGGCGGCTCTGTTGTTGATCGTGGGTATGGGAGGCCTCATGGTATCATGGAAACTTAGGGGGAGTCTCCATGCCGAAGGTGAGCCCGCAATACAAAAAGGAGCGCCGGGAGCGACTGATATCGGCGGCTGAACGGGTTTTCCTTAAAAAAGGATATTCGCGGGCTACGGTCCAGGATGTGATGGACGAGGCCAAGGTCAGTCGGGGAGGATTCTACCTCTATTTTGGCAACAAGGCTGAACTTCTTGAAGCCATTTTGGAGCGGCAAGATCGACGCTTTCGCCAAGATTTGGTGCGCCTGGTGACCGAGGAAACTCCTATTGGTCCGGCGTTGCTGGCGCTGTTACGGCCATCTGGGGCGGTAGACGACAATGATCGACGCCGTGTCGCTATGATCGCGGAATATAATTTTGACCATCGTGATGACCCAGAAAGACGAGAGCGCATTTTAGCCCGCTACGACAACGCGATTACCCTCGTATCGGAAGTCATCCAGAAAGGGGTAGAGCGCGGAGAATTTCACCCCGTCCTTCCCATTACTTCGATCGCCCGTTTTTTGGTCGCGGCCCAAGATGGTTGGGCCGTGCATGCGGCGGTCGTTGGCGAAGATCGCTACGAACCGCGGGAATTTGGAGACGTCATGGCCTTCATTGTCCGGCAAAGTCTCGGCATAAGTGAGTGACGCCAGTTGCCGCGATCTGAACCGTGGCCTTCTTGGCCGTAGTCGGCTGCAATGGCCACGGTCGTACTGGCTAGCTGATGGGCGTGCCCATCGATAGGCTAGGGAGATGCGAGACTTTCAGCACTTGGCCCCAAATCGCCTGCAGTCCACGGAACGCCGCTAGGGATGCGATGTGATGGAGTTGGCCGTTCGCGACCAGATAGACGGGATTTTGGTTCCGGACTTGAATCAGGGTGCCGTCAGAAAACCATGACCCGGGAAGAACAACCGGAGAACCTACCGGTGTATTACCGAGGGCATTCGGAAGATTGGCCACCCAAGACCAATGAAACCCCAGCGCGGAAAACTCAGCTGGGCTTTGAATGTGGTGAAGGGCACCCTTCCAGTCGAGATACACGGGAGCTGTGCCCTGAAATCGGAGTAATTCACCGTTATAGGTTGGGATTGAGTTCAAAGTTACCTCCGTGCCGATTGGCCAGAAGTCCGGCAGGGTAGGAACGTGGGTTACTTGGTTGAATTGGAACCCTAAGGCGGCCAGCGTTTGTGGATTCGCGACATGGTGAAGAACGCCGTTCATGACTAAATAGACGGGTTTTTGGCCAAAAGCTTGCATGAGCATGCCGGAGCGGAATGGAGCAACAGCTGGCTCGCCTATGGGGTAGGTGATTGGGGCGCTAAGCGTTGTAACAGGCGTGTCCGTGACACCAAAAATGCCGGTTTGAATCGCATCGGACAAAATCGGGTGTAGGGTACCGCCTGACACCCAATAGAGCTCACTGGATCCGCTGATGCGGACGAGAGCCCCGCTGGTGAGGGTGGGGCGACTGGTCGTGAAGGGAACCACCGGCTCAAGACCGGCTGCAGCATAAGATGCGAGTACCGTGTCCCACGTGAAGCTTGGCGGTGCGGGGGTGGTGGTGGCAATCGCATCATAGGTGATACTCTCCATGCCATTGATTGCGACTTCGGCGGCACCTGCAGCCAGATTGATGCTGGTCCATCCGGCATTGGTTAGTAGCGTATCCCAATTTTCGAGAATATTGTCCCGATGTCCCCAACAGCCTGAGGTCTTGGTCGTTGTGCAATCAATATTGAAGGATCCCAACCCGTCGTTATACATCCAGTTAAAATCGGACGATAGCACGTTAATGTCTTCCGCCCAATTGCCGTCCCATGCAACAACGGATTGGCCCGTCGAAAGAGCCCCGGGCACGGACGGGTCGGTGTTACCTAAGGCGCCGCTACTCGTATTTCCCAAGGCATAGGCGTTGGCGTCCGCGTTCATGGCGGGGATGGCTGGAAGGCCAAAGGCGAGCCGATTTAAGTTGGTGATGACAAAGACCTGTTCTGCGGGAGTGAGTTGATAATAGTCGGGCGGAAGGACGACCTTTTCCGCTCCTTCGCTTTTGTTGACGGTGTTCATTTGATTAAGAATCGCTGTCCCACACGCTTTCGACTGGCTTCCCTCTATGTAGCAGGCGTCATAGTAAGTGGGAGAAACATTATGGGTAGGGTTTGAAACGCTAAAAGCCCAGGCCAGGTTGGCCGGGATTAGGGGAGCCAATAACGCGACCATCCATGCGAAGCATCTGGCGAGATGACGATATTTCACCATATTATAACCTCCATTAGGGTTGCAAACTACCTGTGGATTCATTCGCCGCTCGGCGGCGGAGTCCTTCGTTTTTATGGCAGGAGTTTCCCGCCTTGGACACGAAGGAGAGGTTACGAGTTAGAGAAGGAGTGTCGGCACGATGACCCAATATGGGTTCGAAGCACAACTACGCCTCTATACTGAATCTCTCCGTCATAAAACCTCGTGGTCGTGGCCAGTCGGCGCG
>JAKADW010000307.1 GCA_021820165.1 Bacillota bacterium | reverse complement strand
TCGCACGGATTAATCCCTATTTTGGGTACATTGTCCATTATACGTCCAATTTTATTGGCTAGCCCGCCCGCGATTCAAAGCCATCCCGCCGAACTTTGCAATGGTGCGGGCCAAGAAAGCCATTAGTCGGGTTTTTGTCTCACACAAGGATGCGGGGACTGCACGATGCGGACACAATACTGGATCAGCGGAAAACCCCGAAGCTGCCGAGTCGGCTTGCCGAACTCGGGGGACGGGGATAGGCATTTCTCCGCGCGTGGGCTGCGCGGCCGCCGATGACCACCGCCCGCGCAGTCCGCGTGGACCACGCCCCACGACGTCACCGTCCAAAGGCCCGGAAGCCCCCCTCAAGCGTCTCCGTAGTGTCTTGCCGCGTCGCGGATCGCGGCGTACGTCAGCGGCACGAATTCGTCAAAAATCCGCCCGACGATAGGGTCGGAGAGTGCATCGAAGTCCGCCTGGCGCTTTTCCCAGTCCAATAGTTGGCGCCCCTCATCCGTTGCCACCTGAGCGTGATGCAAGACGTGATATACGCCGGGGCCTAACCGGCTTAATCGGTCAAGATACCAATCTCGTCGATCGTTGGCGGGAGCATCATAGGTATCAATCACCTCGACGGCCGGCAATTGCGCACGCTCCCGAATTTCGGCCAACGCCGTTTTGAACGCCTCAGGGACGGGGAAGTCGTCTAAATTCGAGGGAGCGATGACCGGAATACCCAGTTCGGTGCCGAGAGCCACAAAGCGCTCCGCGATATCGGGTCGAAGAACGGCCCCCATATGCGTATCCAAATGCGTCGGTTCGAGGCCCAGGCGCCGAAGTCCTTCGATCTGAGCTCCAATTTCCATCGCCGCTTCGTTGGCATCGATGTGTGCCCATGCATCATGCAATGACGGCCAAAAGAAGCCCGATTTGTCTCTCAGACTCGCTCCGCCGGACAGCGGTCGAAGCCGAGGCGCCGGCCACTCGGACGTTAACGTCACATGCACGCCCAAGTCGGCGCCGACCGATCCGCGAAGGTCCGTTGCCCAGGCGCTTGGCACCATGATGGAGCCGCTGGAGCGGCCAAGTTGACGATAGGCTTGATTTTGCGCATAGGTAATTCCTAAATCGTCATGGTGCAAAATTAACACCCGTTTTCCGGTTAACCCCATGGCATCCCATAGTCTCATCGCGTGTGGCCTCCCATCACCTCTAACATCGATGCCCAGGCACAAGGCCGGAACCAGGCTAAAGAATCGTTGCATTTGGGCGCCGATCCCGTCACGGACCGCGTTGAACATAATGCCCGCGCATTCCCCTTCTTAGGCGATAGCCAAGAGGCGAGCTATACAGCAAGTGTTGGCGGCATTTTGGCCGCCTTGGGTTTTTCTTTCGTCCCTTGGGCCTCGATATAGCGCTTCACTGTATCCAAGGAAGTCCCTCCGACTCCCAACGTAGTACGCCCGGTGCCAAGAGTACGGGTTCCAGTAAAACTTCCCGAGATGATCGGCAAACCGGAGCGCATGCGGCGAGAACTGGCGGACTTGAAGGTGGAGAGATTGAGTGCCGGAGGGATATCCACCAGAAGATGGACATGATCGGCTTCCCCGCCAAATGCGATCAAGGTACAGCGCCAATCCGCCAGAATCTCCGTAAAAACATTCCGTAACGCGTCTAACAATTCCGCGGTCAAGGTCTTGCGCCGGTATTTGGTCACAAAGACACTATGCAACCGAAGAGAATACACCGCATGGGAGAATGACGCCATTTCGTTATCTTTCATCGTAGCCTAGTGGTAGACACCAATGCAAGGGATGTTTCCATGCTTAATGGTTGCAAATTTCGCCTGTACCCTAACCGGAACAGCAACGGATTGTGTTGCAATGGGTCGGTTCTCAGCGGCTGATCGATAACGCTAACGTGCAAGAAGATCGGTATTACCCCCGCGTCCAACAGCGGATGGTCGGCGCCGCTGGCGAAAAGATCCCGTTAGATTAAGAGTATAGTCGGTTCATTACGGAACGCACCACTTTCCTACGGAAGGTGCCGTCCCAGATCGTGCGCAATGAGGCCGTCAAATTCCGACAATCATACAGCCGCTTCTTTCAGAAGCTCGGAGGGCGTCCCAAGATCAAGAAAAAGACCGGACGGAAGGCGGGGGGATCCCCAAGGAGTTATTCGAGTTCATCCCGCAGATCGATGACCAACCCGACGAGATCGCATCGTATCAGTTGACCTTGGGCATGAAGAAGTTTCCGATAGGAGTCATCCCGTACCGGGCGCATCGGCTCCATGCGGTGGTGTCTTCGTGCACATTGCTGCCGTGGAAGGAGGTCCCTGGTGGCTCTCGTTTGCTGCGGAGGACCCGGATGTGACGATTCCCGGGCCATTTTGTCGTCGTCGTGAGGACAAGTCGTTTCGTTTACCACCGATAAAGATTTGCGTCACGGCAAGGTGGTCATCACCAGGGATTGTCCTAAAAGGGCCCTTAGCACACCTTCCTGCAGAAACGTCGAATTGCCTAAAGTGGCTCACAGTCTTTTATTTCACGCTCGGGACCAATTCGGTAAGATGGCCGGGAGCACCCTTTTGGGACAACCCCAACGGCGGGCATCTCACCGGAAGAAA
>JAKADW010000306.1 GCA_021820165.1 Bacillota bacterium | reverse complement strand
GGACGGCCGTCTCCTGGTCGCCGGCGGACAAACCGCCTCTGGATGGACCAACCAAGCCTATTGGCTCAATATCCGCACGAACGTTTGGGAACCCGCCCCCTCACTCCCGGCTCCGCGGGGCTATGGAGCCCTTATCGCTATTTCCGGGCGCCGCGCGGTATGGCTGGGCGGACAAGGGTCCCAAGGGGCGACCAACAACGTCTGGACCCTTCGTCTGGAGAACTAATACACCCGAAGATACTGGTCGAGTTCCCACTGATGGACTTCATGCCGGTAGACGTCCCATTCGAGTCGCTTGGCCTCGACGAACCGTTGGGCGATGAAATCCCCCAGGGCATCCCACACCACGCGATCGGATTCCAGCGCGTCCAGTGCCGCTTCCAGGTCTTCCGGAAGCCGATCAATCCCGAGTTCACGCCGCTCTGCCTCACTGAGGCGGTAGATGTTTCGCGAGACCGGCGATGGGAGCTCGTGGCGATGTTTCAGCCCGTCCAATCCGGCCCGAATCGTGACCGCTAAGGCCAGATACGGATTGCAGGAAGGATCCGGCGATCGAAGTTCAATGTCCGTATTGGCGCCCCGCCCCCGCGGAACCCGCACCATCGGACTCCGATTGCCCATCGACCAGGCAATATACACAGGCGCTTCATACCCGGGCACCAGCCGTTTGTAGCTATTGATTAACGGATTGGTAATGGCCGTCAGCGCCGGGGCGTGAGCCATGATCCCAGAGATATACCGGAGCGCCGTACGACTCACGTCATTGGGTTGCTTGGGGTCATAAAAGGCATTGCCTTCCGCCGACATGAGCCGCTGATGAAAATGCAACCCCGAACCGTTGACCCCGGCGAGGGGCTTTGGCATAAAGGTTGCCTGAAAGCCCTGCTGACGCGCCACCAACCGCGCCACGACGCGAAAAGTCATCAACGTGTCTGCGCAAAAGAGCGCGTCGGAATAGGGAAAGTCGATTTCGTGCTGACCCGGCGATACTTCGTGGTGGGTCGCTTCAATCTCATAGCCCATAGATTCCATCGCCACCACAATGTCCCGCCGAACCTCTTCCCCCATGTCACCGGGGGATAGGTCAAAATAGCCGGCTTCGTCGGTGGTGCGCGCCTCCGATCCTTCGAATAAGAAAAATTCCGGTTCCGGCGCCACCAAGATGTTATAACCCAAAGCTTGGGCATCCCGAATAACCTGCTTTAAGACACTTCGGGGACAACCGGCAAAGGGACTGCCATCGGGATTGATGATGTCGCACATTAAACGGGCGGTCACCCCCGACTGATTAGTAGGCAGGATGGCAAAGGTATCCGGGTCGGGCTTCAAATACATATCCGATTCTTCTATACGCACAAATCCCTCAATAGACGACCCGTCGAACATCATCCCCCCGTCAAACGCCATGGGGAGCGACTTCACTGGGATGGTGACGTTTTTCACGATCCCGAGAATGTCGGTAAACTGTAGCCGCACCACGTCCACTTTTAAGGCGCTAGCCTGCTCTAAGACCTCATCTTTGGTCATAAAGGCCTCCTCCGCTACTCTGTTTGACATTCTAACAAAAGCTCATGAGCGAAACGAATTCAATACGCGTTTTGCATAGCCATCCCGGGAAGTTCACATGCTACGGCTGAAGTAGAAGGGGGACAATCGGTGGAAATTATTGCGTTGGTGGGGCGTACCGCCATCTTGTGGCTGACCGCCCTAGTCGTGTTTCGTTTGATGGGCAAGCGCACGCTCGGAAAAATGGGGCCTTTCGATTACGCCGTGGCCATCATGATTGGGGAAGCTGTCGCCATTGGCATGGAAGATACCCACGCGCCGCTCATCAACGCCATCGCCATCACGTTTGCGCTGGGTGTCCTACAATGGCTTCTCACCTGGTTCAATCTCCGCTTCCGCTGGCTGGAAAAACTCACCCAGGGCGTCTCCACCCCCTTAATCGTTAATGGAAAGCTCCAAGAAGACACCATGCGCGAGCAACGGATGTCGACAGCCGATTTAATGATGGAGCTACGCCAAAACGATGTGCAGCTAAAAGACGTGAAGGAGGCGCGACTCGAGCCCACCGGAAAAGTTTCCGTCCAACAAAAGTCTAGTTCGTCTTCCAGTAATAGCGGAAGCTCGTCTTCCAGCAACTCCACCAATTCTTCCGAACCCCGGCGGGGTAAAAACCCGATTAGCTAATGCGCACACTCTCTGCAATCGACCCCAACCAACCGCTGTCCTTAGCGGGAACGGTCATGAGGACCTCAGCCCAATGACCCGCCGACCACTCCACATAGAGATTTTGGGTGGCCGTGGTGGCATTGCTTTTGATGGGCGTGCCCCAGGTATTCGGGCCTAGTGACACAGAAGCATTCGCCGGCTTGGCTCCCACAATCCCTAAGGTGACCTGGTCTGGCGTCGAGGCGGCCCCCCAAGTCCAAGAGGTGCTGCTGCTCTTCTCCAGGTGGGCGAGACTCGTCGGAAGCCTAAAGCTCACCTGCACCGTGTGATATCGTTCCACCTCCACCGTCCAGTGCGCCGAAGAAGGAAGATTGGCTGGATAGCTGGTGATGGTACTGACAACCGGATGAAGGACAATGGGCGCCTTTTTGTGATGATGGCCTAAA
>JAKADW010000305.1 GCA_021820165.1 Bacillota bacterium | reverse complement strand
GTCTTCTTTGATGTGACCAAACACACGTTCCGCCTCGATCCCACGGCGTTTCATTAATGCCGCCCCCGATTCACTCGCCAGTTGTTCCCGGATCTGTTGCCGATATTGCAGGAGTTTCGGGCACACGCTGATGGATCGATACGCCGCTGTCGTACAGTGGTCACATAACGCACACGTGGGACAGTCTTTCGTCTGGTACTCGCGGAGTTGGACGATATAGTCCCCGTCGGTGACTTCCTACTTCTCTCGGATGATGCGAAATCGTTTGTCAGCGATCCCCATCGATCCATTACAAACCCCGTTTTTGCTATGGCATGTTACTTCGACTGAATTATCCGAGATCCATCACAAAATCCGGATACCCGTAAAAAGTTGATGAGCTCCGTAGAGGCTCACCGGGTCGGAATATGCTGAGTGCGCATAAGCCCAATGCCGATATGTTGTGCGGTACTACCGATTCGTTTGCCCTCGGGTGTTAGCGATTTACCCAATCTGGCGGCGTCTCCCCCTTGAGAACCGCCATGATATTTTGGGCGGCTCTAAGAGCCATTGCGCGGCGCGTTTCCCGCGTCGCTGACCCGATGTGCGGGGTGGCCAAAACCCGGGGATGGGCAGCCAAAGGGTGCCCTCCGCTGACGGGCTCTTCTGAAAAAACGTCCAGGGCGGCACCTTGAATTTTTCCGGCGTCAAGCGCGTTCTTTAAGGCCGCCTCATCGACGAGCGGTCCTCGCGCGGTGTTGATGAAAAATGCTCCGGGCTTCATGTCATGAAACCAGCGGGCATCAATCAAGCCATGCGTTTCCGGTGTGAGAGGGAGATGTAGCGAAACGACGTCCGCTTGAGCTAAAAAGGACTTCAGCGGGAGACGACGTACGTCTTGATGGGGGCTTTTTGGGCGCCGAAGAGCGATGACGTCCATGCCAAAGGCGTGGGCGCGACGGGCAACCGCCCGACCAATCCGTCCCCAGCCGACGATCCCTAGGGTCTTTCCGAAGAGTTCCGCGCCTAAAAAGCCATCCGGCTTCCAGTCGCGCCAGTCACCGGCGAGGAGAGCATCTCGCGCGGGCACCAGGTTTCGCATCAGGGCGAGCATCAAGGCCCAGGTAAGTTCCGCCGTGGCTTCGGTAAGGACATCGGGCGTGTTGGTGACGATGACCCCGTAACGGGACGCTGCGGCCACATCGATGTTGTCGAATCCCACCGCCATATTGCTGATCACCTTAAGAGGGCCGGTCTCGTGAAGTTCTTCTTCGCCGAACCGATCGGTCAGCATAGAGAGACAGGCGTCCGCGTCCCGAAGCCATGTTCGGAGAGTGGGCGCGGGAATAGGGCGGTCCTCATCCCAGAGAATAACCTCCCCGTGCGCTTTCAAGGCGTCGAGTGCATCTGGATGGATGCGTCGGGTGACAACGATACGGGGCATCATGGCCGCCCAACTTCTAACCGCTCTGATTGTACCCGCGCCCACGGGCGTCCGTGGACGATATTCACCGACACCGGCACCTGAAAGGTGGCGGAGAGATTCTCGGAGGTGAGCACTTCTTGTTTAGGCCCGGCGGCTAAAATTTGTCCGGCCTGCAACAAGAGGACATGGGTAAATCCCGGGACTATTTCTTCGACATGATGGGTGACATAGATGACGGGCACACTCCCTAACTGTTCCTCAATAAGCGCTAACAGCTCCTCGCGCCCGCGAATATCTAAGCCTGAGCAAGGCTCATCCATGAGGATTAGTTCTGCTTGAGAAAGAGTCGCCCGCGCCAAGAGCACCCGAGTTTTTTCTCCTTGCGAGAGCAGTCCAAAACGTGTGTCGGCGCGCTCCAGGAGGCCAAATTGCCGAAGACAGGATCCGAGTTTGGCGGATTGTTCTCGGGAGGCAGAGGATTTACCGATGATGGCATCCGGACCTGAGGCCACCAAATCCCGGACGGCCACATGACCATGATCACGGGTCATCCATTCACTCAGATGATGGCTCACCCATCCGATCCGCTTCCGATGCTCTCGCAAGTCGACCGACCCGTACCGAGCCCCCAGCACCTCAATGGTGCCTCCCGTCGGCCATTGGTAACCGGTGATGAGCGTCATAAGTGAGGTCTTTCCCGAACCATTGAGGCCCATGACCACCCAGGACTCGCCCGCCTCGATGCGCCAATTGATATCTTGCAATAACGCGCGTCCTGACCGCTCTAAGCTCACCGATTGGATATCCAGAATTGGCATTACCATACCCCACTTTCCTGTCACCACTTCGGGGGGATAGGGGAATTTCCCTGCAGAGGATACAATGAAAATTGAAATCGGAGGATGACGCGTGCTACCACGTACCTTGTTGACGGCGTCGGCTGTAGAGGCCTTTTTCCTTTTGGTGCTGCTCGGTTACGGGCCACTGTACCTGCATGTGACATGGCATGCAGATCTGTTTGTGGCGAGTCTCGCGGCTGCGGGCCCGTCCTTGGCCACGTTTTTTGGCTCGACGTTTTGGGGCCGCCGGGTTCACCGGGCGGGAGTGCGTCGCCTAGCCATCATTGGTCTTTTGGGCTACGTGGCGGCCGGCCTCTGGATCTTCTTCGCTCCGGGCCCAGTTCTTTACATCGCGGGGGTGATGACGACGACCTTATTTTCG
>JAKADW010000304.1:2200-2630 GCA_021820165.1 Bacillota bacterium | reverse complement strand
CACATTACGACACACTGGTTGGAAGCTAGGAATATAAGATAACAGAACCTACGTCCTAGACATCCGGGAAACAATGCCAGATTACGAGGGCCGCCATTTCTACGCCCGTGGCCATCGCGATCCCGTCAGCGTCTCTGGGGCCCCTCTATCGATTGTGGTCGCTGGCAAAGTCTTAGGCGGTTCTCCTGATCCATGGGTCACAGGTCCATCAGCCGTTGGCTGAACTCGCTTTCGCTGTATCTCCCGTCTGTCCAGGTGTTAATGTCAGAGGGTATAGGCTGACTCAGGGCCAGGCGGATTGCCGCGATGCGCGATACCGGAACACTCAAGTGCCGGACGCCGAGCCCCATCAGATATCGTGCCCAGTGGGGGTCTCCGGCAAGACCCCCACACACATGGACGGTCAACGCCTGACGTTCCGCTTCTAAGA
>JAKADW010000304.1:0-2190 GCA_021820165.1 Bacillota bacterium | reverse complement strand
ACCAGCATGGTGAGGGCACGAGCCAGCGAAAGCGCACTCTCGGTTCCGTGACTTATGGTACGGTCGGCGGCCAGGAGATATTGGCTCAAGTCATTGGTGCCGATAGAAATGAATTGGCATCCCTCGCGGCGGAGATCGGAAAGCAACCAAATCACTGCGGGAACTTCTGTCATAATGCCCACACCAAGGGCGTCATCCGAGATGTTCTGTGCTTGACAGGTCTTCTCCAACATCTCCCGACAGAAGTTCCAATCGGACATGCTGGAAATCATGGGGAACATCACCGACACGGATGGTTGGTGTCGGCGCCATGCGCTAAGAAGGGCGGTGAGATGATCGTGAAAGAGCTCCGGATGCTGCCGATACACGCGAACGCCGCGCATTCCAAGGGCGGGGTTGGGTTCGTCTGGGATGCTCCATGGGGGGAGGGGTTTGTCGGATCCCATATCGAGAGTCCGAACAAGGATCGGCCCCGGGGATACTTGAAAAACTTGGCTGAAAATCTCGGTTTGACGATCCACCGGGGGGACACGCCCCTCCGCCGCAAAGAGTAGTTCGGTGCGGAGAAGTCCGACTCCTTCTGCCCCGAACTCACGGGCTTTTCTCGCCTCTACGACCGACCCGATGTTGGCTTCGATGACGACACCCGAAACCACCGGGCTTGGCGTGTCTGACGTTCCCTCATCGGCCGCCTCAATCGGACCATCCAAACGCTGCACGATTCCCTCGTCGCCGTTCACATACGCCCAATCCCAGGTCTCGGCCCGTATCCAGTCCTCGGTATTGTCGATCGCGACCATGGGAATGCCTAGTCCCTGGGCAATAAGAGCGGCGTGCATGGTCGGGCTTCCCTGCTGCACAATCACGCCCTTGACTACGTCAGACCAAGTCGCTACCTCTTGTACGGTGAGCCGTGATGTCATCACGATGCTTTGATTCGGAATGGTGCCGGAGCCGTTATGGAGAGCCAATTGATTAATCCAAAGTTCAGCGACGTCCCGGATGTCCTGGGCTCGCTCGCGGAGGTACGGATCGTCCGACGCCTCGAGTTGCCAGGCGAAATGCTCGGCTGCCTTCCGTATGGCCTTGCGCGGAGAGAGGCCTTGGCGGCAAGCGTCCTCAACCTGAGCCATAAGGGAAGGATCGTCCAAGAGGGCGCGATAGACCTCGAGCACATCGTCGGCAACCTGAGCCCCCGGTCTCGGATGAGTCAGCGCGTGTTGGGCTCGCATTCGAGCCTCCTCGATTGTCCGCGTGCCTTCGGATTCGGCTTCGACGTTGGTAACGACATACACCCGGCCATGCCCCCGACCTCCTGACAATGGTCGACCATTGATTTCCATAGCTTTCACCCTCATCCCACAATAAACTACTTGCCGCCCTACCCAAGATAGGCCATAATAGCATCACAATCGAATGAATTGTCAATCTGGTTCGCTGGGAGAGACAAAGAGACAACCCGGCAACGCGTGCGCGTTGCGGGGTTTTTTATTTGGAGGGTTATCCATGGTGGTTGTGGTTGGGGGCGGAGCTTCGGGGTTAGGCACGGCGTGGGATTTCCTTTTGCGGGGCATTCCGGTGACTCTTGTCGAGGCGGAAGACATCGGTCGAGGCACCTCCGGCCGCTTTCACGGGTTGCTCCATAGCGGTGGGCGGTATGTGGTGTCCGATCCGCGTGCCGCTCAAGAGTGCCGAGAAGAAAACCAGATCCTGCGGCGTATCGTGCCGTCCGCAATCGAGCCGACAGGCGGCTACTTTGTGGGCGTCGGCGACCGCGATATTGGCTATCTCGATGAATGGTTAAGAGGGGTGGATGAGGCCGGAATTCCGGTGCGCTCCGTCTCTCGTAAAGAATTAGAGGATAAGGTGCCAGGAATCCGGCCAGAATCTCATGCGGCATACTTCGTGCCGGACGCCGTCTTAGAGGGATTCACACTGTTAACCTTGTTGAAGGACAACGTGAAAATGGCTGGCGGCACCATTTTATCCCACGCCCGTTTGAAGGCGGTCCGGCACATCAATGGGCGGGTCACAGGGGTTTTCGTCGAAACGAAAAACGGCGCTCTTGAGATCGCGTGCGACGCCGTGGTCAATGCGGCGGGTCCTTGGGCGAGCGACGTGGCGGAGCTGTTTTCGGATCGATTTTCGATGCAGCGGGCTGCCGGCATGATGCTCATCTTTGCAAACCGC
>JAKADW010000303.1 GCA_021820165.1 Bacillota bacterium | reverse complement strand
GGTGACTCTGGATCATCTCGCCCAGGTTCGAATCCTGGTCCCCCAGCCACGGCCCCATAGTCTAGAGGCCTAGGACGCCGGACCCTCATTCCGGAAACAGCGGTTCGAATCCGCTTGGGGCTACCATAAAGTTTGAGCCGCCCGCTTGGGGCGGTTTTTTTGTTATCATAGGGGCCGTGAGGAGGACTATCATGGCCGTATCGGAGTGGCGCAGTGTTGTTCGGTGGGCCGAATGCGACGCTGCGGGAATCATTTATCATGCCCGTGTTTTCGATTGGTTTTCTGAAGGGCGGATAACCTGGATGAAGGAGCACAACCTCGACTATTACGAGGTCTTACGGCCCGAAGGCATTGAATTACTAGTCAAGTCGGCCAACGCCGCCTTTCACCACACCTTGCGCCCTGGCGATCCCGTGCACCTGACGATCGCCCTGGACACCATCACCCCCACGCGGGCCGTTTTCCGCTATCGTGTGGCAGCGCCAGCGTCCGTGGATGTGGCCGCGATAGAAGGCATCACCGAGCATGCCTTCGTTGTTGGTGGGCGAGCTCGGCGGCTTGACCGGCTGGCTCCCGACATTCTACGCCGGTGGCAACGAAGTCTCTAAGTCGGGGCATGCTAGGCCCAGAACTGAGGAAAGCGAGGCAACGAAATGTCCATTGATCCCTATCGAAGCGAACCGTTAACCGATTTCAGCCAGGAGGCCAATCGCCAGCACATGGAACAGGCGCTTAAGGCTGTTAAGGCTCAGTGGGGGAAGTCGTACCCCTTGCTAATCGGTGGGGTACACCAATCTACGCCTGACGAGATTGTGTCCATCAACCCGAGCAATCCTGACCAGGTGATTGGCCGCGTGGCCAAGGCTACCAAAGAACATATCGATGAAGCGTTGAAGGCAGGATGGGAAGCGTTTCACGCGTGGAAACGGGTTCCCGGGCCGGCACGAGCGCGTTACTTATTTAAAGCGGCGGCTATTATGCGTCGGCGCAAATTTGAACTGTCGGCTTGGGAGGTCTATGAAGCAGGTAAGACATGGGCGGAGGCGGACGGCGACGTCGCGGAGGCCATCGACTTTCTCGAGTACTATGGTCGGCAGATAGGGCGACTATCGGCTCCCATTCCTACTACGCCGCTCCCTGGTGAAGAGGATACCGCCTTTTATCGGCCGTTGGGAGTCGGCGCCATTATCCCCCCATGGAATTTCCCGTTGGCTATTTTGACGGGCATGAGTAGTTCGGCCATGGCGGCAGGGAATCCCATCCTTCTTAAGCCGGCCAGTCCCACGCCGGTCATTGCGGCCAAGTTTGTTGAAATCATGGAGGAAGCCGGGATTCCCCGAGGGGTTTTGAACTTCGTGCCCGGAGATGGTGGGGTGATCGGCGACCACTTGGTGACTCATCCATTGACGCGTTTTGTGAGCTTTACCGGTTCGCGAGAAGTCGGGCTTAGGATTAACCGCCTGGCGGCTGAACACCAGAATGGACAGCGTTGGATAAAGCGCGTGGTCGCTGAAATGGGCGGGAAGGACGCCATCGTGGTGGATGAGACCGCCGATCTCGAAGCCGCCGCCGTGGGGATTGTGCAATCCGCCTTTGGATTCCAAGGACAGAAATGCTCCGCATGCTCGCGGGCCATTATTGTGGATAGCGTCTACGATCAGGTCCTAAACCGCGTGGTGGAACTCACCGGTGAGCTAAAGGTAGGCCCCGCGGAAGATTACCAAAACCAAATGGGTCCGGTGATAGACGAGCGTGCGTTTAAGAAGATTCAGAGCTATATTGACTGGGGTCGGGAACACGCGAAACTGGTCATCGGCGGCGGGATGCCTTTCGAGAAGGGCTACTATCTTGAGCCGACGATTTTCTCAGAGGTGGCCCCAGGGTCCAAGTTGGAGCAAGAAGAAATTTTTGGACCGGTCCTCTCTTTCGTTCGGGCTCGCGATTTTGACCAAGCGTTGGACATCGCAAACGACACGGAGTTTGGCCTGACAGGTTCCATCTACTCCAAGCGCCGCGATCGGATCGAGCAAGCGACGGAAGAATTCGAGGTTGGCAACCTCTATATCAATCGAAAGTGTACGGGTGCAGTCGTTGGTGCCCATCCGTTCGGCGGGTTCAACATGTCGGGGACCGATTCGAAGACGGGGAGCCCTGATTATCTTCTCCTCTTTATGCAGATGAAGGCGGTCGCGGAAAAGTTTTAGTGAACAGCGCTTGGAGCGCCCCATTCTTAGTCGCGCTTGCCATTGGTTATAGGCAAGAGTCACGTTAGGCGTTCGAGAATAGGAGGGCTCCCCCAAAAGGGTCGAAGCCCTAGAGGGGCAGCCCTCCGTCTTCTAGCCCATTAAATAACCGGATGGGGCCCTGTGATTTATGGCCGATCGGGCACTCTGGTGTGTCAGGGACAAGAGGCCGGATACGATCACGCCATTTCGCGAACAGCAACATCAGGAGAAATTTTGGATGCTCTACTCAGTTTGTCGGACGTGGTGTGCCGAGCGCACCATCTTTGACCCTGACATGAATGTCCGCATGGGCTTAATCGATTTGCGGTCCCCCCGCGATGGTCGGGTTCTGGTGACCGCCGGATTCGTTGGCTTCCAAGGCCCGTGTCAACATCGGCCCCCACACTAATAGGGCAATACATCCT
>JAKADW010000012.1 GCA_021820165.1 Bacillota bacterium | reverse complement strand
GGACCTTTCTTGGAACAAGGCAAGTTTAAACGTAAGCTTAATCTCGCAGACATGACGTTCTTGGGATTAGGCTCCATTATCGGTTCAGGATGGCTGTTCTCAGCGATGGCTGCCTCCCAGGATGCTGGGGGAGTGGCTTGGACCGGCTGGGTCTTTGGCGCTGTGGCAGTTCTATTCATTGGTCTAGTTTATGCCGAATTAGGAGCCGCATGGCCCCGATCCGGCGGTGTCATTCGTTACCCTGAGTTTTCACACGGATCGCTGGCCGGCTTTATGAACGGCTTCGCCTATCTCCTCGCGACATCAAGCGTGGCCGGCATCGAAGCTTCGGCCGTGCGACAATATGCGGCCTACTACATTCCCGCATTAACCGTACCGCACTCTACTAGCGGTAACTACACAGCCTTAGGCTTGTTGGTAGAAATTGTCTTCCTGGTTCTCTTCTTTCTGGTCAATTACTGGAGTGTCAATCTCTTTGGTAAGGTCAACTCCGTAGTCACATTGTTGAAGTTCATCCTTCCACTCTTGACTATTGTCATCCTATTCACCCAGTTTCATCCCCACAACTTTAGTATCGGGGGTTCCCACCCCGGTGGATTATCGGGGGTGTTAATCTCACTTCCCGGGGCAGGTATCGTGTTCTCGTTCCTTGGTTTTCGGCAACCAGTCGAATTTGCCGGCGAAGCCAAAAATCCACAACGAACCGTGCCAATGGCTATCATCCTCTCGCTTCTCATTGGGGCTGTCATCTACATCCTGTTGCAAATAGTGTTTATTGGGGCTATTCCAGCCTCGCAGCTGCATCACGGCTGGGCAGGGTTAACCTTTACCTCTCCCTTTGCCAATGTCGCATTATTGCTAGGGTTTGGTTGGTTGGCGGCGCTTCTGTTCGCCGATGCCGTGCTGTCCCCAGCAGGAACAGGCAATATCTATCTCAGCAGTACAGCACGCATGAGCTACGCCTGGTCTAAAAACGGGTATTTCTATAGCATCTTCAGCAAAGTCGACCCCAAGACGGGGTTGCCTCGTCCTGCGATCGTCCTGTCGCTCATCCTGGCCGTGGTTTGGATTTTGCCCGCCAACTTCCACTCCTGGGCAGGATTGGTCACCGCCGTCACCTCGGCCACCGTATTAACCTACGTGCTGGGTCCGGTATCCCTGTCCTCGCTTCGCAAGTCGGCGCCCGACGCGAATCGACCGTTTAAGCTCGCGGGGCACAAGATTATCGCTCCTCTCGCATTTGTGGCCGGCACCTGGATTGTATTTTGGTCCGGTTGGACGACTGATCGCATTCTCATTGCCATGACACTCGGATCCCTCATCCTGTATTTTGCCTTCATGGACAAGGGCCCAGAATCGTTGGCACGGCTCAAGCGCGACTGGAAGGCGGGCATCTGGGTTATCGCGTACTACATTGTCATGGGCATCATGACATACATTAGCGGGGTCTTTGGCCCAATGAAACACCCCTTGATCCCCGGTCCTGTGACAGATTCTATCGTGGTCGGCATAATTTCCCTGGGTTTCTATTACTGGGGTGTGGCAAGTCGCCTACCAAACGCCCAGATCGCATCCGATGCGGAGGAAGACCTGAACGTGGATCAGCCCATCACATCCATCGGGTCGTAAACCCCTCGAGAACGAACAGGCCCAGGGGCTGCAGATCATCTTCTGCAGCCCCTGGGCTATCTTTATGCGGGGACCATAAGTTTAAAATCGCCCGGTGGTCGCTCCCGTAGGCACCACCGAACAACTACTCCTCGTACCGCCCCGTCAAATATTGTTCCGTTCTCGGATCGGTTGGCGCGGTAAAGATTTGCCGCGTGTCGCCCACCTCGACCAGCGTACCCTCGGCAAAGAATGCAGTGAAATCGGAGATCCGAGCCGCTTGGCGGAGATTATGCGTCACCATGAGAATGGTGTAGCGTCGTCGTAAATCAGCCACCAGCTCCTCAATCTTGCTGGTCGACAACGGATCCAACGAAGCCGTCGGTTCGTCCATCAACAACACGTCGGGGTCAACCGCCAATGCTCGCGCGATGCAGAGCCGTTGCTGTTGGCCCCCGGACAACGCCAACGCCGGTCGGCGAAGTTTCCCCCGAACCTCATCCCAGAGAGCCGCCTGCTTTAAACTTCGCTCAACAATGCGGCGAAGAGCCCCCGAATCAGCGACCCCCTTGAGACGGGGTCCATAGGCGACATTATCGAAAATACTGAAGGGAAAGGGATTGGGGGTCTGAAACACCATACCCACCCGCCGGCGGAGCTCATTGACATCGGTCGAGGGGTGGTATACATCTAAATCAGCCACATGAATGCTGCCACTAACACGAAAGCGCGCTGCACTTTCCTCGATGAGGCGATTAATGGCCCGAAGAAAGGTGGACTTGCCGCAGCCCGAGGGCCCAATGAGGGCCATCACCGAACCCGCCGGCACGGTCACCGTGATGTCTTTCAGGGCCCGTTGCCGGTCGTACCATACTGACAGGTTTTCTATCCGAATCTCCGGCACCACCTCTCCCCCTTTCCTTATTCGAACCAGCGGGCGAGCCTGCGACTGATCCACAACAGCACGGTGACCAGAATCAATAAGACAACCCCCGTGGCAGCCGAGGCCGTATCCCGTCCGAGAGCCACCCCCTCGGTGCGAATATACCAAATGTGCACCGCTAGTGTTTCACCCGGCGAGAAGAGCCCGAAATGGCGAGAGACGTTCACGCCAGCGGTAACGATTAAGGCCGCTGACTCTCCGGCCAAACGCGCTGCCGCCATCCCCAAGCCTTCGATTAAGGGCGATGCGGCGGCCGGAAGCACCACCCGCGTGACCGTCTCAAATCGGCTGGCCCCCAGGGCAAGCGACGCCAGCCGGTAGCTATCCGGTACGCCGCCAATGGCCGCTTCGGCCACCGAAACCATAAACGGGAGGTTAATCACCGCCAAGGCGAGCGTGCCGGTCAGGATGGAGACCGGCCAGTGAAACCAGCCCACGGCCACGCGATAGACGACTAGGGCAACCACAATGGTCGGGGCGGCAAGCCAGGTGGCGCTCAAATGCTGCAGTGCCGATTGCGGCTTCAGGCGGTATTCCCGTTGATAGATGGCGACGGCGATGCCGATAGGGGCTGTAACCAGGAGGGCCATCCCGACCATCACCACGGTGTTGATAAGCTCCGGCAAGATTCCCCCGCCCCCGGTGGCCTCATTGGGCCAGGAGGACAGGAACGGCCAAGTCAGATCGGGAAATCCCCGGAGCAACACGCTGCTAAGCACCGCGACGAAACCGGCCGCCGACAACATCATCAAAATCCACGCCAATCGGTGAAGAGTTCGTCCGCGCCTCATGAGAGCCGCCCCCATCGCTCCGAAAGGCGCACCAAGAGATACATCCCAATCATCAAAATGAGCGCCATGACGTCCAGTACCGCGTGACCTCGCGTGCCCGGCGGAAAGACCGTCATATCGGTGATGATCTGCGTCGTAAGGGTGGCGCCGGGGTCTCGGAGCCCAGACGGCATCAGCGTGTTTCCGCCAATCACCATCTGCACGGCCATGGTCTCTCCCAAAGCCCGGGC
Organism: Bacillota bacterium; assembly: GCA_021820165.1. Next base: position 10,789 of record JAKADW010000012.1, on the reverse strand, counting down.
TACCCCCACAAAGAGTCCGTTTAAGAGTCCGGGCAGGGCGCAGCGTAATATCACCCGCACCAGTGTACGGTCCGGCGTTCCTCCCAAGGCCAAGGACGCCTCACGGTAGGTCTCCGGCACCCGCGCGAGCGCTTGGGTAAAAAACAGGGCCAAGGTTGGAAGCACCATGAGAGCGAGTACCAAACCGGCCGCCAGAAGACTAAATCCCGGTCCGCCGGCGTGCGTTCGAACCCATGGAACCACCATCTGGAGGCCCCACCATCCAAAAATAACCGAGGGCACAGCCGTCAACACGTTCAGGGCTTGGGTAGCTGACTCCTTCACCCAGCGGCCGACGCTCTGAGAGACCACGACCGCCGTTCCCAGTGCCAAGGGCACCGAGACCACCAGCGCCAATAAGGACACCACCACCGTTCCCACCACGAACGGGCCAATGCCATAGTGCCCCGCCAATGGATCCCAGACGTTCGAGAGCAAGTTGGCCAAGGCCCGGGGTTCCCCCAAAATTCGCCACCCTCCTAATATCAGCGAGGCGATGAGCGAACTGCCGAGTAAGCCAAAGACAAGCGCCGCCCCCATCGCCATCCGGTTGGGAAGGCGGTCGCGCCCCGATCGAAGTGTCATCACGAAGCGTCTCCGGTTATCCCGTACTGCGCACGAAATCCGCGGGAGGCCAAAAACTGCGCCAGGTCTCGCACCTCGGGACTAGCATCCACACGATAGTAGAGGGTCGGGGTGGAAAAGTAGGACCAGTCAGCCGGCGACCGGGCGCTATACTCTCGACCGTCAATGGCTAGTGTGCGGACGCCGGCGGGCACCCGTCCCGTTTCCAGGAAACCAATCGCCCCCGGTGTTTCGCGCACGGCCGCCAACATAGCCCCGTTCGACAATTGCACAATCGCCCGCGGGCTCAGACGTTGGCCTCCCAATACCCGCCACCGCACGACCTGAAGCGCTCCGGACGCAAGCGGTCGGGTCATCACCACCACCGGCACGCGGGTCCTCGGCCAAGTAGTCTCGCGCCCCGCGAGCAAGGCCCGTAGGGTCTTTACCCTGACCGCTCGAGCTGGAACTGTCTGGTTGACGATGAAGACCACCGGCAAACGGCCCAAGGGCACGGCCACCAGCGGTTTTGATCCGGTCCATTCTTCCCGTGGGGGAATATCTGACACGGCGAGGCTAGCACGTCCTTGGCTCACTTCAACCAGACCGGCAACCGATCCGCCGCCCGAGAGCGAGACGGTGTAGCCCGGGTGATTTCTTTCCCATTCGGGTACCGCCCGGCGAAGATAGGCGAGCACGCTTGTGGCCCCCACGACCGAAAGATGCGCCCGCCCAGAATTGGCGCCTACGGCCCCTGAAGTCATCGCCAACACCGTAAGAAGCAGCGCCCACATCCAAGCCATCACCCGCTATCCCCCGTTCTCTCGATACTGCGGCAACCAGACAATGAATTCAGTCCCCTGTCCTACCGTACTGTTTACTTGTATGCGGCCATGGTGAAGTTCAATGATGTGCTTCACGATGGCGAGGCCAAGCCCAGTTCCTCCGGACGCACGGGAACGGGCCTTGTCCACGCGATAGAAGCGTTCGAAAATACGCGGCAAGTCGGTGCTGGGAATACCGATGCCCGTATCCTGAACGGAAATCCCCACCAGACTTTCGGCCGCGTTGGATTGGGCGGACACCGTGACTTGTCCCCCGCTTGGCGTGTACTGGATGGCATTTTGCACCAGGTTGAGGAAGACCTCCTGCAACCGATCGGCATCCCCGGAAACCAACGGCAGCACGGACGGGATGCGTGCCTCCAGGGTAAGCCCCGCTTCCTCAGCACGAGGGGCCATCCGCGAGACGACTGATTCCGCCAGCATGGCGATGTCCACCCCCTCCAAGGTAAAGGGCAGCGAGTGGTGTTCCATACGGGAAAGTGTAAGCAAATCGTCTACCAGCCGGCTCATGCGATTAGCTTCCTCGTGGATGAGATGGGTGAACCGCCGACGTGACTCCTCGTCGATGTTGTCGGCATCCTCCATGAGGGTTTCCGTGAATCCTCGGATGATAGTTAACGGAGTCTGCAACTCGTGACTGACATTGGCGACAAAATCTTGTCGCATCCGATCCAGTTGGCTTTGCAGGGAAATATCGCGGGACACAATCACTGCGCCCAGCCCCCCCACTGTTTCCGGCAATGCAGCGATGGTACATTCCACCACCAGCCCTTCCTGATCGGGAGGACTCCACTCCATCGTCTCGCTTCCGCCTTGGCGAGTGACTCGATGGACCGCATCGTCGATGCGGACATCCCGGATGACTTCCAAGAGGTGGCGCCCCGTGATAGAGGGCTCCTGAATCCGGAACATGTCGCGGGCGGCCCGGTTGATGAGGGTAATGGTCAGCCCGTGGTTCAAAATGATGATGCCGTTGGCCATGCTGGTCAGGATGGCTTCCAACTGCTTTTTGTCTTCCTCCAAATCGCGGGTGCGCTCCATTAAAACCTCCGCCACCCGATTCATGCCATGGGCCAGCGAATCCAACGGATCGTCCTGATCGAGATATACCCGCGCCTGCAAATCCCCGGACGCCCAGCGATCTACGGTATCTTTCAGTTGCACTACCGATTCGGACAAAAGGCGGCGTTGCTGCCGCCAAGTCAGCAGATATCGCACCACCCACACCCATGCCACCAGAAAGCAGAGCGCCGCCCACAGGGGTCCTTTGGGCACGCGCAATAATAAGAGGCCGAGGGTGGCCAAAAAAAGGGAGGCGGGAACCAGAAACACGTTGGCGCGGCCGAGCGTTCTCATGCTTGGCGAAACCGATAACCGACGCCGCGCACCGTCTCGATGAAGCGAGGCTTTTGCGGGTCCTCGTGCAATTTTTCCCGGAGATGCCGCACATGCACATCAACTGTGCGGGAATCGCCATAAAAGTCCTCGCCCCACACACGGACCAAGAGTTCATCACGCGTGAAGGCACGACCGGGATTGCGGGCTAGAATAGTTAGTAGTTCGAATTCCGTAAACGTGAGGTTCACAGGCTCCCCGTCCACCAGGACGCTCCGCCTTTCCGGGTCCACATCCAGACCGGGCAAGCGAACTTCGCCGTTGTCCTCCCGCCCTTTGGCACTTCTCCGCAAGATGGCTTTTACCCGGGCGGTCAGCTCGCGCGGCGAAAAAGGTTTGGTGACATAATCATCGGCACCCAGTTCAAGCCCCAACACCCGATCCACCTCGTCTTTTCGGGCGGTCAGCATAATAATGGGTACATCGGTGCTTTGCCGGATGGCACGACACGCCTCCAGCCCAGAAAGGCCAGGCAACATGACATCCAAAATAACCAAATCAAACGGTTCCCTGAGCACGCGGTCCACCGCTTGACGACCGTCTTCCTCGGTTTCCACTTGATACCCTTCACGGGTAAGGTGAAAGCTGACTAGCTCGGAAATGGCCTGTTCGTCGTCCACGACCAAAAGACGCGGCATGCGTCGCTCGTCTCCTTTGGCTAACTGTCCATGACTATGCGCCGGGCCGCCACCTCGACCGTCAGCACGTTGATCGATGTCATCATCTCAATGTCCCGGCGAATCTCCCCTTGCACTTGATGGAGGAGACTAAACAAATGACGGGTGATGGATGGCGTGACATCCAACTGAATCACGATGCCTTCTTGCGACGATTGTACCATGACCCGAGAGACGCGCGCGATTCCTGGCACTCGATGGGCCGCGTGCACCACAATTCCGGTCAGCACCGTGTCGGCAATATAAAATCGCCCGAGACTAGAATAAGCAGGGCGGACGATGGACTTTTCGACCTCCACCTGCAATCCTTTTTTTCGAAAGATGAAGCGCAACGGATCGACCAAATATCCAGAAAAGGACTTCCGCACCTCCATGGTCGGAGCGGGGATGACGTGCTTGCCTTCGGACTGACGGATGTACTGAGCGAGCCGCCTTTCATCAGGGGAGGCCACCGTTTCAATCGGCACCCACTCGACGGCAATTTGCTGAAGCTCCAAGGATGACAAAATCCGATCCACCATATGGCGCGACGTCCCTAAGACCAAAAGCGAATCCGGCGCCAGCATGCGGATGGCGTCGCGAACATCCTGCCGATGCTCCGGATCGTCAAAAATAGCCCGGTGCACGGCGGCCGTACGGGTCGCCTCTCGTTTGGCGGACCGACCCGCGACGATGCGACCCTGATGGATGAGAAGGCCATCGTCAATGATTGTCTCGGTTCCTTTGTCGACAGCCACCAATGACGCCCGATGGCTTTTCCCGGTCCCGCTGGGGCCGATGAGCGCATAAATGACCCGCACCCTTAGTACCCCCGCTCTAAGTCAACTTGTCCGAGAAGCGGCCGACCCTGGCGATAGCGATGAAGGTTGTCGGAGAATACCGCGGCCATGCCGGTGCGCCGACTCGGTCCAGAAATGTGGGGGCTAATCGTCACCCCGGGCAAGTCCCAGAGCGGCGAATCCGGCGGCAACGGCTCCGTTTCGAGCACATCCAGCGCCGCACCGGACAACGTTCCCGCGGTTATGGCACGGACCAACGCCTCTTCATCCAAGACCGCGCCGCGCCCCAAGTTGACAACATAGCCGCCAGGATTCATGCGCCGGAACGCCGCCTCCCCGACCAGATGTTCGGTGTCGGGCGTGTGCGGTAGCACCATCACGAGCACGTCCAGACCCTCATAAAAGCGATCGTGTTCGTAAGATTGGTAGCCTTTCACACCAGGGATTTCGGGCTTTCGCCGTCCTAACGCTCGCACCTCCGCGCACATCGGCTGAAACAGGCGGGCAATGTGAGCCCCAATAGACCCAGCACCCAACACCCCGACCGTCAACCCGGCCAATTGCCCGACCAAATAAGGCCGCCACTGGTGCTCCGCTTGCTGGGCGAGGATTCGGCGGTAATTCTTGACCCAGGCCAACACCGAAAGCAGGGCAAATTCGCCCATGTCCGGCCCAAACTGATCCACAATTCGGGTCACCACCACCTCATCGGGTAGGTGTACGGGGAGAATCCAATCAACCCCCGCCCCGGCCCCTTGAATCCAGCGCAGCCGCGGGCAGGCATCCACCGCACGCTGAGGAATCTCCCAACCAAAAATCACCTCAACGGCGGCCTTTTCTTCGGACGTCAGCGTGTCAAAATGGCCAATGGGCTCGTCCTCACCGAGAGCCCTCAAGGCTTTCAGCAATTCTTGATATAATTTTTGGTCGCCGTAGACCGCCACTCGCATTCCCTTAGCGCCTCGCTTCCTGCATCAGTTGGCCAATGAGTTGGCGCCGAGGCTCCATCCATCGCCATTCGACGCTCTCGCTTTGGGCATGAGGGCCTTCGCCCACCGCTCCCAACCCGTCTAAAGTCGGCGTCAATGGGGCGGTAAAGTTGCCATCGCTGGCTCCCCCCACGCGCACACCCAACAAGGGTTTGCCGAAAATCGCCTGCCAAATGTGATCAGCGCGTTCCACCCACACGGCGCTGTCAGCGTTCGGCTCCATTGGCGGCCGATTGATGTCCCCCCGATATTCCACCTGACAGCGTGCATCATAGCGCGGCGGAGCCTTGAGCGTCCGGCGTATCCTGTCCATCTCCGAACGGGTGGTGATGCGCACGTCGATTTGTGCCTCGGCCGTTTCAGCCACAACGTTCCCTCGCGTGCCGCCGGCGACCACCCCAACATTTAGCGTGGTACCTAAAACCTTTTGCTCCAAACCTTCGAGCCAGAGGATCTGCCGCGCCAACTCTCGAATCGCACTGGCCCCCTTCTCCGGCTCCAATCCGGCATGACTCTGAATCCCATGAACCACCAACCGATAGTCACCAACGCCCGCGCGCCCAACTTTAATCGCACCATCCGCCATCGCGGATTCCAACACCAGGACCAACGGCGCCAGCTGAGCCGCCTCCTCAATGGCAGTTCGACTGGCCTCGCTGCCAACCTCCTCGTCGGGTGTGACCAGAAAACGAAAGGGCACATCGTCTGGCAACGCACGAATGGCCGCCATTCCCAAGACCAATCCGGCTTTCATATCCAAGCACCCGGGACCGTACACCCTCTCCCCCTCGTCACGCCAAGGCATACGCTCTAACGTGCCCACCGGCCATACGGTGTCCGCGTGCCCGAGCAACAACACCCCACCACTTCCTCGCGAAATGTCCAAAATGGGGCCCGCGTCGGTCTCTTCCCATCGCACCCGGCCCAATCCATCCAATTGCTGGGCCAACGTTTCCATGACCCGGCGAATACCCTCCACGTGGCCTGACGGCGATTCGATCAACACCAATTCCTTGAGCCACTGCCGCATGAGATCAGAATCTGACGGGTGATCCATGGGGTAAGCCACCTCCCTCTCCAAGGGTCTTGGAAGACCAGACCTCGATGTAAGTGCTGTAGCGGGCGAGCCTCTCCGGATCCGGCACCACCCCAATTCCTGGGCCCTCGGGAACTGATAGTGTGCCATCATTGTTAAGCTGAAAGGGCGGATCGATCAAGTCCTCGGCGAAGTAGCGGTCGCTGGCCGAGGTGTCCCCAGGCATCCGAAAATTCGGAAGGGTGCTCAGGTGAAGATTGTGGGCGCGGCCAATACCCATCTCCAACATGCCTCCACACCATACGGGGACGCCGCGGTCTTCCGCGACATCGTGGAGCCTCCGGGCGACCGTGTGTCCCCCCACCCGGCCGACCTTAATATTGATAATCGACGAGGCGCCAATTTCAATCGCCTTTCGGGCATCCTCATCGGAGCGGATGGCCTCATCAAGACAGATGGGTGTCTTTATGGCCTGGGCAAGCTTGGCATGGTCAATCATGTCGTCCTCGGCCAAGGGCTGTTCTAGCATCATCAGATTTAAGGCATCAAAGGTCGCCAAATGCCCGGCATCCGAAAGACGATACGCGGAATTGGCGTCAGCCATAATGGGCACGGCCTCCCCAACGGCCCGGCGCAAAGCGTCTAGCCGCTCACGGTCGATGCCTGGCTTAATCTTGACTTTAAGCCGCCGATATCCCTCCGACAAGTATCCTTCTGCGACTTCGATTAATTGTTTGGCCGAGGGTTGAATGCCGATGGACACTCCCACCGGGATGCGCATGCGGTTTGGGTCGCCCCCCAGACGCTTCCACAAGGGCACCCCGTCTTTTCGGGAAAACCAATCCCAGATCGCCATCTCAATCGCGGCCTTGGCCATGCGGTTTCCACGCACGGGCGCCAATATCGCATCCACCGCTTCCGGCTCCGTGATCTCCGTGGCCCAAAGCCGCGGTACCAAGTGATTCTTCAAGGCGTAATAGATGGACGCGTGCGTTTCTTCGCTGTAGAGCGGCTCGACGTCGGCCACCGACTCGGCCCAGCCAGTGAGACCGTCCGCCTTGACCTGCACTACCCAGGCACTCTTTCGGCTCTCCGTCCCAAAGGATGTCTGAAAGGGAGTCTTTAAGGGCATCTCCACGAAATTCAGTTGTACCTCGTCAATTTTCATACGTCAGCCTCCTTGCTCCAGAGATAGGCCACTCCATCCCCCTGGCGTTCAACCCGCGAAACCCGAAATCCCGCTTCAAACAAGGCGCGGGCTTCCGCGAAAAATCGATTCGCCTGCAATTCTGCCGCCCTCGGGTCACGTTGGCGGAGCATCGCCACGTCTTGAGGGATGACCTGGCGCACCTCGGATCCGGACGCCAGCGCCGGCCTTTTTTGGTTCGGATTCCACTCCACCCAGAAACGGTGAGTGGGAAGCCCCCCGTTTATCCCGTCCCCTAAGGGCCCATAGACATTTTCCTGCACATCCGCCACCCGTGCGCCTAATACCCCGAGATTGAACCAGGCGTTGGCCGCCATCAAGGGGTCATAGGTCCAGCCCACATAGGAAAAGCCCCGGGCTTCCGCGAATTGCCATTCTGCCCACTTTAGCCGCTCTCCAATATGCCGTCTCCGATAGGCGGGGAGCACGCCTAAGAGATGTGAGTGAAGGTAGAGCCGATCGCTTGCGTCGATGGCCGGAAAACCCACCACCACGCCCACCATTTGCGAGCCATCGAAAGCGCCCAAGACCACTCCGCCATGATAGGCGAAAACAGTAAGCAAGGCTTTCGGGGTCGGATCATGGGCACCCCAAATGACCGCTTCCAACCGTGAGGCCTCTTTCAATGAGGCCAAATCCATTAATGGACGAATGGTCTCCATTTAGGCTCCTTTTTGGGCGAGTTGCTGCAACAGTTGGTCGATAATACGGGCCGTAGCTCCCCAAAGAGTCCCAAGGCCAATCGGGAACTCCGCCAGGGTGCGGGTCACGCCGGAGAAGTCTCGTGGCCGTTCCTGGCGCACCTGAGACAATTCTGCTAAGGTCACCCAAGCATAATCGGACACCTCGGCCACCTCGGGTGTCACCGGCGGTCGATCCCTAAAGCCCGATACCACCGGGAGCAGCGTGTATCCGGTCACCCGGATGTGAATCGGGTCGAGAAACCCGAGAACGTGATCCATGGGCACTCGGACGCCCACTTCTTCTTCTGTCTCCCGAAGGGCAGCCGCCAGTAGATTAGCATCCCGCCCCCGCTCGAGCCGCCCGCCCGGGCAAGCGATTTGCCCGGCATGGGCACCGAGGCTGTCTGGGCGCAGAATGAGCAGCACCGAAGGCCGAGGCCGCTCGGCCAGTATCACCATCACCGCCGACGGCTTTGCCCAGGTGTCGAAAGGCGGTTCTTCCTGGCTCAAGGATTGACGGAGGTGAGAAAAAATTGCGGCTGGCCCCTTTCTTTAAAGGAATTGCCGACGATATCCACGAAACTCTTTCAAAATGGTATCACAAGGGAGACACACGATGCGCAAAATCACACCAGAAGACCTCTTCCGTTTTCATCTCGTCGGCCGCGTGGCCATCCATCCTGAACGCTATCAGGTTGTCTATCAAGAGCAGCAGGCCAACCAGAAAACTAATGAGGTGGATAGTTGGCTCATGACCGTCGAGCCCGGTGAAGGGCCCCGACGGTTTACCTCAGGAACTACTGACACCAGCCCCGCCTTTTCGCCCGACGGACAATGGCTAGCCTTTTTGTCCAAGCGAAGCGGATCCCGCCAAATTTGGGGTATGCCCACGACCGGCGGGGAAGCGCGCCAGGTGACCCACCTTAAGGGTGGCGTCGAGGAGTTTCAGTGGCTTCCCGACTCACGCCGTTTCATCTACATAGCCCTCATCGGACCCGAGGGCATCGAATCGGAAGACGTCCCGGAATCGAACGACCCGTACATCAAATTCAATCGGGACGTCAAAGTGATTACCGAACGGTATCACAAACTGGACGGCACCGGGTATTACGATGAGCGGCGCCCCCACCTGGTCTTACAAGATTTAGAGGGTGAGGCCCAACAGCTGACCCAGGGCCCCATGCGCCATGAAGGACTTTCCGTTAGCCCGGATGGACAGTTCGTTCTGACCACCAGCCGTTACGGCGAGGACTATGACCAAAATGGTTCCTTAAAGCATCTCTACCTGGTCGATCTGAAAAACGACACCCCTCCGCGGGCTCTTACCCGTGATCCCTTGACCGTGTCTCAGGGTGTCTTTTCGCCCGACGGCCGAAGCGTCTATTTTTTGGCCAGCAACCATGAAGATCTCGGCTACGACAACGTGGGACTCTATCGTACCGACCTCTTGGGACAAGAGACGGTGCGCATCGCCCGAGATTGGGATCGCCCTCTCGCCGATCTCTCCATCTCCGATATGCCGGCGCCAGGCAGCAACCCCTTAAGATTTGACCAGCACCATCTCTTCGTGCTCACCACCACCAACGGGACCACTGAACTCGCCCGGGTCGACCTAGAGAGCGGGCACGTCGACATGGTCACGACCGCCGATCAGGTGTTCTATAGCTACGACATCAGCCACGATCGCCGTTTCGCAGCCCTGGCCACCTCTACACCCGTCAACCCGGGGCAGGTGGTCTGGCTTGACTTGAGGAGTCAAACCCTTGACGTGATGGCCGATCCCAACCAGGAGATCCTGCAAGAGCTATCATTGGCCACACCGGCCCGCTTTGTTGCCCGGGCGGACGGCGGCCCGGCAGTGGATGGCTGGGTCATGAAGCCCGTCGACGCAAAGCTTGGGGAAAAAGTCCCCACGCTCCTTGAGATCCATGGCGGCCCGATGATGATGTACGCCCAAGCCTTCTTCTTTGAGTTTCAATGGTTGGCCGCTAATGGCTACGGCGTCGTCTATTCCAACCCTCGCGGTTCGCAAGGCTATGGCCGGGACTTTTGCCTCGCTATCAAGGACCGTTGGGGCCATCTCGACTTCGAGGATGTGATGGCGGTCTTAGATACCGCCATTCAAGAACACGACTGGATCGACACCGAGCGGTTGGGGGTTTTGGGTGGATCCTATGGCGGCTATATGACCAACTGGATTGTCGGCCATACCGACCGATTCAAAGCCGCTATCACCATGCGATCAGTGGTCGATTGGAAATCCATGATTGGCACCGGAGACCTGGGCTGGCATTGGATTCGACGCGCTGACAACGCCTGGCCATGGAGCGACAACGATCAATGGTACCGTGAGCAAAGCCCCATCACTTATGTCGGCCATATTACCACCCCGCTTTTAATCGAGCACCAGGAGGGCGACCTCCGTTGTCCCATTGAACAGGGAGAAATTCTCTTTACCGCCATGAAGTATTTCAATCGTGCCCCCGTGAAATTTATTCGCTACCCTAACGAATTTCATGGCATGAGCCGGAACGGGAAACCCTGGCACCGGGTATACCGGCTAAACACGTTTACC
>JAKADW010000302.1 GCA_021820165.1 Bacillota bacterium | reverse complement strand
CATGAGTACCACGTCCACCAGGTGTTCCACCACCCGGGGACCTGCAAGCGCATTGGACACTGTCTTCATCCTAACCCTGGTACCAAGCTTCTTGCCCGTCATAGAAAAATCCAAACCGTGCGGGCAGCGGGTGCGGCCATCGGCAACGCTTTTGGGGATGGCGGAGAAGCATGGACGCCACCTCCCAATCCTCCATATCTAGACCACGGAAAATTTCCGGACGACGATTTACCGCCCCTATGACCATCAAGGCCTGGTGCATATCGGCCACCTGCCATGGTTGCTTTCGGGACGGACTAGGCCATTGTACCAGCATCCGCCATCCCCGCTGTCCCAGGCTCAGAGCAAGATCGCTCCGCACGTGCCACACTCCATCCCACCGGAGCGCCCAGTCTGTTCCTTCGGTTCGAATCAAAACGGGGCCGCGGGCAATCCCGACGTCCACATCCTCTAATCCAGCGACGGTAAACCACAGGTCCTGGACGGCGGCCAACAATATCGGTGATCCCAGTGGCACGGGTAACACCAAAAGCCCCCGTTCCACCATCCGTCGACCCAATCGCCACCATCCGTCCCATGAATCCGCCTGTCTGGACCGGTACTGCCGTTCCCGGCGAAATAGCTTGGAACCTTCAGACCATAGGGTCAGGAGCTGAGCATATTGTCTCTGAGGATCCAAGGGTTCCCTCCTTGTTTCCTGCACATTGGCCCGAGCCAAGGACTCTCGTGCGTGGCTCATCGGGCGTTTCATGCATACAGCCCAGTACTCCAGCCTAAGTTACCTTAAGCTGCGGGCCGCTTCGACCCTTCTTTGTTGACGTGACCCACCAAAAATACCGGACATCCCTGTTTAGCCGCCCGCATGACCTCTGAGGCCACATCGCGCACCTGAGCGACCGATCCGGGCGCCGATTCCAACTCCGGGTTGAAGGTCGTCTGCAACGAATCCACCACCGCCATCAACCACCGCCGCGACTGAATGGCTTGAATGATGGCGCCGATGTCGCCCTCGGCCAAGAGATAGAGATTGTCACTCTGCACGCCCAACCTTTCGGCCCGAATCCGGGTCTGTGCCTCGGACTCCTCTGCGGTGACATAGAGGACAGGACCACTTCGGCTCATATGGGCCGCAATTTGCAACAACAACGTTGACTTGCCAATGCCGGGATCCCCACCCAATAGCACAAACGCGCCCGGAACGACCCCTCCGCCCAAAACCCGGTCAACCTCTTCGATGCCGGTGCTCTGCCGGTCGATCGGGTCAGTAGACACGTGGCTCAACGGGACCGGTTCCCGGGCGCCTTTTTTGCCGGTTCGAGGGTGACGATCATCCTCGACAACTTCCTCTACCATGGTATTGTAGCCGCCGCAGCCGGGGCAGCGCCCGAGCCAACGAGCGCTGCCGGTACCGCAGACTTGGCAGCTATAACGCGTCCGTTCGCGGATAAGTGTCACGATCCTTTCTTCGACGAGGCCTTCTCCCGCTTAGTCGCTTCCCGTTGGGTAAAGACCAGATGACCATCCTCTGCGTCAACCAGGATATGCGCACCTTCTTGGAACTTGCCGGCCAGAATTTGCTCCGCCAGTTCATCTTCCACGAGATGCTGGATGGCCCGACGCAACGGGCGCGCACCGAAGACGGGGTCAAACCCTTCTTTGGCGATGACCACCTTGGCATCATCGGTGACGGTCAGATGATACCCGGTTTGCCCAATACGCTCTTCGACCTCCTTGAGCATAATTCCTACTATCTCCGACAGGTGTTGCTCGGAGAGTTCGTGGAAGACAATAATCTCATCCACGCGGTTGATAAACTCCGGGCGGAATGTGTGCTTAACCTCGTCCATGAGACGATCCTTCATGTCCCGGTAGGCGGTGTCTTCACTATCCTTACGGAATCCGATGGTACCCTGGCGTTTTATGACCTCTGCCCCGACATTAGAGGTCATAATGATAACCGTATTGCGGAAGTCTACGGTTCGCCCCTTAGATTCCGTCAGTCGCCCTTCCTCAAGCACCTGCAAAAGGACATTGAAGACTTCTGGGTGCGCCTTTTCGATTTCATCCAACAACACCACCGAATAGGGATGGCGCCGAACCGCCTCAGTAAGCTGCCCCCCTTCCTCGTAGCCCACATATCCGGGAGGTGCACCCATCAAGCGGGACACCGCGTGCCGTTCCATGTATTCGGACATGTCGATGGTCACCATGGCATCTTCATCGCCGAACAGGGAGGCGGCCAATGCCTTTGCCAACTCCGACTTACCGACCCCGGTCGGCCCTAGGAAGAGGAAGGACCCAATAGGTCGCTTGGGATTCTTGAGTCCCGCACGTGCCCGCCGTATGGCCCGACTAATAGCCCGGACCGCCTCATCCTGGCCCACCACCCGCTTGTGCAATTCGTCTTCCAAGTGCAAGAGGCGCTCGGATTCTTCGCCAGCGAGACGCTCGACGGGAATACCCGTCCACGACGAGACAATATGGGCGATGTCGTCCGGTGTGACATTGATGGTTTCCACCCGCTGGCGGTTGTGCCATTCCTGGGTTTCGTGATCTAACTGCTCCCGGAGCTTCTGCTCCTCATCGCGCATTTGCGCAGCCTTTTCGAATTCCTGGGCTTGGACAGCCGCTTCCTTCTCCTTACGCACTTCCTCCAACTTGTCGGCTAAGTCCTT
>JAKADW010000011.1:11013-14498 GCA_021820165.1 Bacillota bacterium | reverse complement strand
GCCGACATGTTGGGAAGACGACCATTATATACGTTTGGGTTCCTGGTGTTTATTATCGGCTCGGCAGCCTGTGGGGCAGCACCCTCGTTGGTCTTTTTGATTGTCGCCCGTGTTTTCCAAGCGGCAGGAGCGGCGATGCTGCAAGCCAATTCGGGCGCCATTATTACTGCCACCGTCCCCCCCAACATACGTGGACGGGCGATTGGCTTCCAAGGATCCGCTCAGGCGGTGGGACTGTCGGTGGGACCGGCGGTTGGCGGAGCGCTCATCGGCCTCTTTGGCTGGCGGGCGATTTTTTATGTCAATGTGCCGGTGGGGATTATTGGAACCCTGATGGCGGCCCTGATTCTTCCTAAGGACAAGGTCACTCAGAGCAATACCACCTTCGACTGGTGGGGTGCTATCCTGTTTAGTCCGGCGCTGGTGGCGTTGATGATGGCTGTGACCATCGCCCCGCATCGTGGCTGGACGTCGCCTGCGGTATTGGGCCTATTTGCGGCCACGGTGGTACTGCTGGTGGCTTTCATCCGGCGGGAAACTCATTTCCGCGCCCCGTTGGTTGATGTCAAGCTCTTCAAGCTTCGAGTGTTCACCATGGGCAACGTCACGGGGCTTTTGAGTTATTTGGTGATGTTTGGGGTGCTGTTCTTGATGCCCTTTTTTTTCGAACGGGTAGGCGGATTTCCCTCAGCCGTGGTTGGACTTCTGTTGACGGCGGTGCCCATCGGCATGACTGTGGTGTCGCCGCAAGCGGGTGGATTGGCGGACCGCTATGGGTCACGAATGTTGACCACCGTCGGTATGGCCGTCAGTGCCTTGGGGGCTCTCATTCTGGCTCTCACCGTGGGGTTGAACGCTAACCTCATCATCATTATTTTGGGGTTGATTTTGGTGGGGATGGGTCTTGGTATGTTTACCCCGCCCAACAATAGCTCGGTGATGGGGGCTTTGCCGATTACGCGGCTTGGTGTCGGCGGGGGAATCCTCAACATGTCGCGTAGTCTTGGCATGGCGTTTGGCACCGCCGTTTCCAGTACGCTTATGGCGGGATTTTTGGCGGCCTTTGGCGGAAGAATGATGGGTGGACCGCGGGGACCTTGGGTCCCTACCATGCGGTGGTCGATTCTGGTGTTGGCCGCCGTGGCCTTGATGGCGGCCATTCTCTCGTTCATGAAAACTGCCGGTCAAGAGCAAAAGAGTGATGGAGACCGGCCGGAAGTTCCGATGGAATTTTAGGAATATCGTTCTGACAAGCAGGAAAATGCGCCCGGAATCCATAACTTTCCCGCAGTCAGCAAACGATGGGAAAGACCGACTTAAAGGGGGACTTGACGATGTGGACGGTTGTCTACATTGCACCTAGCGTGGCGGTGGCGGAAAAAGTGAAAGAGATACTAACCACGGAGGGCTTGCTGGTTACCTTGAAGACGGTGGAAATGAACGAGGACGGCCGAGGCAGCGTGGAAGTTCGCGTGCCCGAAGGCGAAGCCGAAGAGGCGCATGAGGTGCTGGCCGAACATTTGGGACGGCTCTAGGGCCGAGCTAGGGAGAGGATTGCATCGTGCAGGTATATCTCAATGGTCAGTACGTGGAGGAAGATCAGGCTCGGATTTCGATTGATGACCGAGGATTTTTGTTTGCCGATGGCGTCTATGAGGTGGTGCATCTTTACGGGGGTCGGACGTTTGAGTGGGAACGCCACCTAGCCCGGCTAGAGCGAAGCCTTCAGGGAATAGGACTGGGCGGTGTAGATGTCGAAGGGCTTGGTTCCGTGCGCGACCGACTCCGTGCGGAATTCCCCGAGGGAGAGGCGGCCCTGTACATTCAGATTACCCGAGGGACGCAAAGGCGGACCCATGCTCCGCCCGCCCCAGGAACCATTGAGCCCACCGTTCTGGTCTGGATTCGGCCGGTAACTCCCATTTTCCCGGAGATGGTGGAGCGGGGGGTGCCGGTGGTTACGGTACCCGATGACCGCTGGGCGAAAGTATGGATTAAGACGATTGGACTTCTACCCAATGTGTTAGCGAAAGGGAAGGCTATCGAGGCAGGCGCTTTCGAGGCGCTGTTCGTACGTGACGGCATGGTGACCGAGGCGACTTCAGCCAATGTGTTTCGGGTGAAGAATCAGGTAGTACAGACGGCGCCCGTGACCAACTATATTCTCCCCGGCATTACCCGTCAGGTCGTTCTCGAATTAGCGCGGGAGGCCGGATATACGGTGGTTGAGGAGCCGTTTTCGGCGGATGAGTTGAAGACCAGCGATGAACTCTTTTTGACCGGCACGCTGACGGAGGTGTTGCCCATTACTCGTGTGGATGACCACGTCTTAAGTGAGAAATCGGGCCCGATTGCGCGACAGCTGTTGTCGCTCTTGCATCAACGGGCCGGGCGGGTTTGATTTCATCCATCACGGGTAGACTCGCGATAGAGGGGGCGAGTGGCGTGAATGAGGATTTCGAGACCTTGCATGATCAAGCCCAAGGCCATTTTTTGGCCTTGGCCGATATTTTGCGTGACATGGGCTTTGAGGACATTTTTAGCCGCTTGGCGGAGATCTATTGCGACTTTCGTGACGTGCCGCCAAGTCCCGGAGTTTAAGTCGAGCGGCAACGAGGGAGGAGCTTCGGTGCACGTCGTGTTGGTGGAGCCGGAAATTCCACCCAATACCGGAAACATTGCCCGTACCTGCGCGGCCACTAAAACGCTATTGCATTTGGTGGAACCTTTGGGTTTTTCCCTCGAGGACCGCTATCTTCGTCGGGCCGGAGTGGATTATTGGCATCTCGTCGAGGTTAAGAGGTATCCGTCCTGGGAGGATGTTCGGTTGAGTCTTAAAAACGCGGGAGCCTTTCACTTTTTTACCTCGCACGGAGGGACCCGATACTCGGACGTATCCTATGGGCCCGATGACGTGCTGGTATTTGGTCGCGAATCGACCGGTCTCCCCCAAGAGCTCCTCAATCAATATCCCCACCAGTGGCGGGTGATTCCCATGGCCACGGGGGTTCGGTCGTTGAATCTCTCCAACGCGGTGGCCATCGCCGTCTACGAAGCACAGCGTCAACTGGACTTTCACCATCTTCGCTAACGAGTTCTACGTTCGGACTAGAGAGGCGGGCCGGGCTCGGTCGGTTTGGAAGGGGCTTGCCGAGATTAATATCCGTGGGGTTCTTTCGGGCCGAGTCTCGTCTATATATGATAGCGGAGGGTCCGCATGTCTCTAGTAATTGTACTGGTGGCAGGCATGGTGCTTATTGTGCTTTCCGCCGATTATTTTACCAATGGCGTCGAATGGCTGGGATATCGCCTAGGCCTCGGCGAAGGCGTGTCGGGGTCGTTGTTGGCCGCCCTCGGAACGGCCCTGCCGGAGACTTTGGTCCCCTTAATGGCCTTCATTGCGGCCGGGATTAAGGGTAACCCAGCGCGCCAGGGTATTGGATTGGGCGCGATTTTAGGTGCCCCGTTCATGCTCGCCACCTTAG
>JAKADW010000011.1:0-11003 GCA_021820165.1 Bacillota bacterium | reverse complement strand
CGTCATTGGGTTAGGGGTCTGGCTGAGTGGTCGCCGGCGCCAGGGGCTTCGCGTGTCTAAAGAGGCTATGCTCAGTGACCTACGCTTTTTCCTTGGAGCGTTTGGATTCGCTATTTTCGTTTCCTGGATGCCGGAACAGCTGCATCTGGTATCGGCGATCGTTCTGATTGTGGCTTACATCTACCACGCCTGGCGCCTGGTGAAGCGTGGCCGCATGACCGGTCCGCAAACGGAGCCCGAGCGGCCACTCCACTTTCATCATAGAGAGCATCCGTCCACCTGTTGGGTGGGGCTTCAGGTGGCCGTGGCACTTTTTGGCCTGATCGTGGGCGCGCACTTTTTTGTTTCGGGTCTGGAGAGCGTTACCGGGTGGGTGAAGCTCTCGGGATTCCTGGTCTCCGTCATTGTCACACCGCTGGCCACGGAGCTTCCGGAAGTGCTCAACAGTGTCATTTGGATTCGTCGTGGTAAGGATACCTTAGCCGTAGGCAACGTCACCGGGGCGATGGCATTTCAGGCCTCTTTGGTGCCGGCGTTAGGCATCCTCATGACCGGTTGGCACTTCTCCTTATGGGAGATGGTCACGGCTGTTCTCGCCTGGTTTGCCACCCTATGGACGCTTGTCCGATCGCGTGACGGCATCTTGCATTTGGCGGAACTTTTCGCCGCTGGACTTTTTTATGTCCTGTTCATGCTCTTGGTCGCCGCCTTTTTGTGAGATGCGTGCTGATGGGAACACTAAGGCACGAGGTCACAAATGAGGGGGGAGACTATGCCAAAATCTCGGGCGCCTGGTAAACTTATGTCAAAGTCCCAAAAGAGTGTCGAGGTCGAGGGCAAAAAGTCGCGCCAACCGACTCCTAAGGAAGAGGAAAACCTTCGTCTGAAGGTGGAGGTGGCGCGGGCCTTGGGACTCTGGGAAAAGGTTGAGGCACACGGCTGGGGAGCGTTGACGGCGGCTGAAAGCGGACGCATCGGCGGGTGGATGACCCGCATGCGCTTCCAATCAGAGCGCCGCGAAGACACCAGTGAGCGGTCGCCCAACGCTTAAGGAGGCTTTCCATGTACTGGCAGGATCTGACCACCAAAACCTTCCGCGACGAGGTGCTGGGTAAAATCGACACCGCCATCTTGCCCACCGGGAGTGTGGAGGCGCACGGTCAACATTGTCCCCTGGGCACCGACAATTTTGCGCCCTGGTATTTTGCCGAACAGCTTGAGGCGAAATTTCCCGACCGCGTCCTCATTCTGCCCCCCATTCCCTACGGGCACACCTGGGAGCTCTCGAATTATGCGGGAACGATTTCCGTATCCACCGAGGTGTTCACCCGCTACGTCGCCGAAGTGGCAAAAGGGGCACTGGCGTGGGGTGTGAAAAATATTGTGCTTATGAATGGCCATGGTGGCAATACCGGGGCGCTCAATGCAGCGATGGAGGACATTGCCGAGCACGGGGGCCAAACCGTGTTGGTCAATTGGTGGATCGATTACAGCCGGGACATTCTCACTGTCACGGAAGGGCAGGGCCATGCCGGTGAGGATGAAACGTCGGTCATGTTGGCGATTCGGGGACCCTTGGTGAAGATGGAGGACGCGTCGTTTAACCCCTACACGGCAAAATATCGGGTCCGCGCCATGGGGCTTCATGACAAGACTTTGCGTCATGCCACCACGGGGGACGGCCGAAATGCCACAGCCTCCAAGGGAGAAAAGATTTTGGAGCTGTGCACGGCTCGCATGGTGGAGCTTCTGGAAGATTTATGGGCGGACAATCTTTTTTCACGCAAGGATTAGAAAGGGGTAAAACGTGAGCGCAATGCGACTAGCGGACCGGGTGGCATCACTGGCACCCTCTCCGACGATGACACTGGATGCCAAAACTAAGGCTCTCATAAGCCAGGGGCAGGACGTCGTCAACCTGACGGCGGGCGAACCGGATTTCGACACGCCTGAGCACATCCGTTTGGCTGCTATTGAGGCCATGAATCGGGGAGAAACGCGCTACACTCCCGTAGGAGGAACTCTGCGCCTAAAACAAGCAGTGGCGGACCGGTTGAAGTTGGACACCGGTCTGGAATACGGCACCGATCAGGTGCTAGTGTCGGCGGGAGCCAAACATTCGCTGTATAATGCCATCCTTTCCTTGACCAATCCGGGCGATGGGGTTTTGTTACCGGTTCCCTATTGGGTTACCTACCCCGAACAGATTCGTTTGGCTGGGGGCGAGGTGCAATGGGTGCCCATCGACGAGAGCCACCGAGGCGAACTTTTCGTGGATGACCTCGAACGGGTCATAAAACCGAACACCCGCGGACTGATCTTGAACTCGCCTTCCAACCCATCAGGAGCGGTCATTGGGCGGGCACGACTCGAAGAAATCGCCCAGTTTGTTCGGGAGCGAGACCTGTGGGTGATCTCGGATGAGATCTACATGCGGCTCGTGTATGATGGCATGGAGGCGGTGTCGGTCGCGTCATTTCCCGATATGCAGGAGCGGACCATTGTCATCAATGGAGTGTCGAAGGCGTATGCCATGACGGGCTGGCGTATTGGTTATGCGGCCGGACCACGGTCGATGGTGCAAGCCATGGCCAACTTGCAATCGCAATCGACATCGAATCCCACCTCGGTGTCGCAGGCAGCTGCGTACGCGGCCTTGACGGGACCCCAGGAGCCGGTAGAAGAAATGCGGCGCGAGTTTGATCGGCGCCGCCGCTATGCCGTGTCCCGAATTCAAGCCATGCCAGGGCTTCAGGTCTATGACCCCAAGGGCGCTTTTTACCTGTGGGTTGACATGAGCGGGCTTCGGGGACGTACCATGCGGGGGAGGACCATTGAGACCGCCGATGATTTGGCGCTGGTCTGGCTGGAGGAGGCTTCGGTGTCGGTTGTCCCGGGTAGTGGATTTGGGGTAGAGACGCATTTTCGGATGTCCTATGCTACGGCCATGGAGCGGTTGGCAGAAGGGCTCGATCGTATGGAACGATTATTGGGGGAATGACAGAAGCATGAGTTCGGAACGCATCGGCATTGTGGGGCTGGGGGTTAACAACCGGCCCCTGGTTCCGTTTCTGTTGTCGGAAGGTCATTCGTTGGTGGTCTATGATCGCCGTTCGCCGGATGCGATCGCGTCAGAGTTGGAATCGTTAGGTATTTCCAGTGGGGTGGAGATCCATGGGGGCCCTGAGTATCTTGAGCAACTACTCGCCACGGACCTATCGACACTCTATCTCACCCCCGGCATGAGGAAGTTCGGTCCCGAACTGGACCGCCTCAAAAGTCAAGGCGTACGATTCACCTGCGAAACCGACTTGTTCTTGTCCCGATGTCCGGCTCCGGTGATTGGAATTACTGGATCGGCGGGGAAAACCACCACCACCACCTTGGTCGGCGAGGCCTTGAAGCGTGATGGTCGCCGGCCGGTTTTTGTCGGAGGCAACATTGGTCAGCCGCTCCTACCCCGTCTGAAAGACATCAGTAGCGAGGCGTGGGTGGTGATGGAACTCTCCAGTTTTCAGTTGGACTTAGTGGAGCGGAGTCCGCACGGCGCGGCCCTTTTAAATATCCGGCCCAATCATCTCGACGTGCACCGGGATTTTGACGATTATAAGCATGCCAAAGGCAACATCGTGCGATTTCAAAACAAAGAGGATTGGGCGGTCTTGCCCTTTGGGGATCCGGTGATTCGGGGGTTACAAGAAGAAGGCGAAGGGCGCCCCGTGTACTTTTCGCTGGATCAGGAAATCCCCCACGGCGCCTATCGGAAGGATGGGCAACTGTGGTGGCGCGGGGGTAATGGTGGCCGTCTTGTGGTTCAAGAAAGCGCCCTTAAGCTAGTAGGGGAGCACAATGTCGCCAATGCGTTGGCGGCAATCGCCATCGTGGGCTCGGCGGGTGGTGATTTGGGCGCTGTCGCGGAGGTGCTGTCCACGTTTCTTGGAGTGCCGCACCGACTGGAACGAGTAGCCGAGGTTGGGGGCGTTACCTTTATCAATGATTCCATTGCGACCGCCCCCGATCGCACCCAGGCGGCATTGCAGGCGATTCACCAGCCCATCGTCTTGATATTGGGAGGCTACGACAAAAAGCTACAATATGATACATTAGCCAAGGCCCTTAATGAGAGTTCCGTGAAGGCGATCGTCGCTATGGGCGAGGTGCGTGAAATGCTTGTGAGCGAAGTGCGCCAGCATACGCGGATCCCCGTCGTGTTGGAAGATACCTTCGATCAGGCCGTAGAACGGGCTAGTTCCCTGGCTCAACCCGGAGATGTGGTCCTACTGTCGCCCGCCGCGGCGTCCTATGACATGTTTTCAAATTTTGAGGAACGCGGCCAGCGTTTTCGTGAAATGGTGGGCATTATAAGTCAGACACGGTCTACACGATCCGGTTTTTCGGAATAATGGAGGTTTAATAGTCAGTGCAACGGACAGATATACGCAACATTGCCATCATTGCCCACGTCGACCACGGTAAGACCACCTTGGTCGACGGCATGCTGAAGCAAAGCGGCATGTTTCGCGATCCCAGTCAATTGGGCGAACGGGTCATGGATTCCAACGATTTAGAGCGCGAGCGTGGGATCACCATCTTGGCCAAAACCACCGCCGTGACCTATCATGAGGTGCTCATCAATATTGTCGATACCCCGGGCCATGCCGACTTTGGCGGCGAGGTGGAGCGCATTCTCTCCATGGTCGATGGGGCGCTCTTGGTGGTTGATGCCAATGAAGGGCCCATGCCTCAGACCCGCTACGTGTTGCAGAAGGCTTTGAAGGCCGGGGTCAGACCCGTGGTGGTACTGAACAAGATGGACCGGGAGGGTGCCCGACCGGAAGAGGTCTTGGAACAAGTGCTCGAGCTTTTTATCGACCTGGAAGCTAACGACGAGCAGCTGGAATTCCCGGTTCTCTATGCGTCAGCAAAGATGGGGGTGGCCTCAAAAAGCCCCACTTTGCCCGTCGACGGCAATCTAGAGCCGTTGTTTGACGCCATACTGGAGCACATTCCCTATCCTAGCGGAGACGACCAAGCTCCGTTGCAAATTTTAGTTACCACCTTGGATCATGATGATTATGTGGGACGGCTGGCCATTGGACGCGTCCGGCAAGGGACGCTAAAGGCTGGGCAGACCGTGGCCGTGGCCCACGCCGACGGAAGCTTGGAACGCACACGGCCATCGAAGTTGTTTGGCCGCATGGGCTTAAAGCGGACCGAGCTGGATGCCGTGACCGTGGGAGAGATTGTGACCATCGCGGGTCTTCAAGGGGTGACCATTGGCGACACCATTACGGATGCGGAAAACCCTGCGCCATTGCCGCCGATTACCGTGGATGAGCCTACGCTCACCATTTTGGTGGGGGTCAACACCAGCCCGTTTGCCGGTCAAGAGGGGCAGTACGTCACCTCAAGGCATCTCCGTGACCGACTCTTCCGTGAACAAGAGCGTAATGTGGCCTTGAAAGTTGAGGAGACGGAGGACGCGGAAGTGTTCCGCGTGTCCGGTCGGGGCGAGTTGCATATTGGGATCCTGTTGGAGGAGATGCGCCGGGAAGGCTACGAGATGGAGGTGTCCAAGCCGGAAGTGATTCTTCGGCAGACCCCAGAGGGACTGATGGAGCCGATGGAACGCCTATTTTTGGATGTGCCGGACGAGTACGTGGGTGCGGTCATGGAGATTTTGGGTCCCCGCAAGGCGACCATGGTCGCCATGGGGCAAGCGGGTCCGGGTCAGACGCGCTTGGAATTCGTGATTTCCGCGCGTGGACTACTAGGCTTTCGCTCAAGTTTTATCAATCAAACCCGCGGCTATGGGGTCATGAACCATCTTTTTGAGGGATATCAGCCCTATTCGGGATCTATCGAAGAGACGCCCCGGGGCGCCTTGGTAGCCATCGAAACGGGGGTGGCGACCTCCTACGCTCTCGACAACGCCCAGGAACGCGGGGTCCTGTTTATTGGTCCCCAAACGCCCGTGTATGCCGGCATGGTGGTCGGCGAGAACAGTCGGCCGACGGACTTGGAAATTAACGTCTGCAAAAAGAAGCACGTGACCAACATGCGAAACGCTAATGCTGAAGAGGGGATTCGACTGACGCCCCCGCGAGCCTTAACGCTGGATCAGGCGTTGGAGTATGTAAAGGCGGATGAGTTGGTGGAAATCACCCCGAAGAACGTCCGACTTCGTAAAGCCGCCCTCGACCCCCATCAGCGAAAGCGCGATCGCATTCAGCGCTCATCCTAAGATGCTCACCGATGTCTGGTCGGGCTATTCGCTCCTTCGCTCCTTGTACACGATTCCCGAGCTGGTCCTTGATCTGAAAAGGCGCGGGTATTCCGCCGTGGCGCTAACCGACTGGGAAACGCTGGCAGGGGCGGAGGAGTTTGATCGTTTAATGCGCGAGGCCGGATTGACGCCCTATTTGGGCGTCTCCCGGTCTCTATTGGTTGACGGTTACGCCCGGGAAATCCGATTGATCGCGCTCAGTTCGCGCGCTTGGCCTTTTTTGGTGCGGTTTTCCCAGTGGAGTCCGGACCTCGCGGGAGAGGATCTGGCGGTGGTGTTGGGCTATTCTGACACCGCTTGGTGGCGCGCATTGCCCCCGCTTCGGGGACCGGTCGTCGTCGAATTGGATGCGTCGCAAAAAGAGCTCATCGAGCAATTGCCCCCGGGGTGGTTTTGGGTGCCGCATGTGCGCGTTCGTTACCCACACCCGGACGACCGGGGGGCCCTTCGAGTGCTGGCGGACATCGGGGGACTTGTTTCGGATCCCCAGGCCGAGGGTCTTCCAGACTCGGCGGAACGATTGTGGGAAGCCTTTTCCAGCTGGCCCGAAGCGCGACGCTGGGTGCCGCCAAAAGGACCCTCCGTGCTTCCCGACCGGGGGTGGAAGATGCCCGAGGTCGGTGATTTTTCCGCGCTTTGCGAGAAAGCCGTGGCCGGCCTTCAACGACGCTATGGGAACCACGTGCCGCAGTTGGCTCTACGGCGCCTTCAGTATGAACTGGACGTGATTCAAGACCTCGGTTTTCCGGGCTATTTTCTCATGGTGCACGAGGTGGTGAGCTTTGCCAAGCGTGTGGGTATTCGGGTAGGTCCTGGGCGGGGGTCGGCCGCCGGAAGTCTGGTGGCCTATGCGTTGGCCATCACTGAGGTCAACCCTCTGGATTACGGGCTGGTGTTTGAACGCTTTTTGAACCCGGCCCGTCGGACCTTGCCGGATATCGATCTGGACTTTGAGGACCGGCGCCGCGGGGAGGTGCTTGAGTACCTTCGGCAACGGTTTGGGGCCGATCGGGTGGCTCAGATTGGCACCTACGGGACCTTAGGCGCGCGAGCGGTGCTGCGGGACGTGGCGCGGGTCATGAAACTGCCATCAGACGAAGTGACGAGGGTGCTGAAAGCGGTTGACTGGCAACTCAATGATCATTTGGCTGATCACGCCCAGGAGTTGGAACGATTGGCCAGTCAAGCGCGTTTGGATCCGGCCTGGCTCACCATCGCTCGGCGGTTGGAAGGGCTTCCTCGTCATCGCTCAACCCATGCGGCCGGCGTCATTATCGCGCCTTTGCCGCTGGAGACCTGGATCTATTGCCAGGGTGAGGCGGACAGCGGCCTGGTGACCGATTTCGATATGGGGTCTCTGGAACGGCTGGGATTTGTCAAGTTGGATGTGCTGGGGCTCAGGACATTGAGCCTGATCGCAGAGATTGAGGACCAAGTGGGACTCTCCGGAGACACGATCGGGACGGTGCCTGGGGACGATGCCCGGACGCTCAGGCTCTTGGCCCGAGGGGATACAGACGGGGTCTTTCAATTGGATGGGCGGGGCGTGAAGCGTCTTTTGCAGCAAATGCAGCCGACCTCTCGTGAGGAGGTTATGGTAGTCTTGGCCCTCTATCGTCCCGGACCGATGGACATGATAGGCGAGTTCTTAAAGCGTCGGAGTGCCGGGTATCGGCCTCCCGCCGATGACCCGTTGGCGGACATTTTGCGGGACACCTATGGGGTGATGGTGTTCCAAGAACAGTTGATGGCGGCCGTTCAAAAGGTGGCCGGATTCAGTCTTTCTGAGGCCGACTTAATTCGCCGGGCCATTTCAAAAAAGAACCACGCGCTCTTGGAGCGGGAAGGTGAGCGCATTCGAACGCGGATGGTGGAACGGGGTTTTACACCCGGCCAAGCCAAGCTCTTTTGGGACCGGATTCAAGCCTTCGGGGACTATGGCTTTAACAAATCGCATGCGGCCAGCTACGGTTTCATCAGTTATTATCAGGCCTGGTTAAAAGCCCACTATCCGTCCGCTTTTTGGGCAGCCGAGCTATCCAGTCGTGAGGGCGAACGCCTCTTCGAGTTGTTGCGCCAGGCCATGAGTCAAGGGATACAGGTGATGCGGCCGCACATTAACCAGAGCCGCCAGGGGTTTCATCTGGAGGGCGATCGGGTGCGGGCCGGACTCGACGTGATTCGGGGCTTAGGACCTCACCTCATCCAAAAGATTGTGGAGGAACGGGTTCAAGGCGGCCCCTTTCGCCGCGTGGAGGACGTTTCTGGCCGTCTTCCTGGCGTGCTTGGACCGCGGGGGCTGGAGATGTTGGCCAAGGCGGGGGCGTTAGAGGGGCTCGGGGAGGTCTCGATGGGATCGGCGCAACAGATAAGCCTTTTCGATGCCGAAGAAGAGGGGCGAGCCATCGTCCTCCCCGATGATGTGAGCGCCTTCGGATTTCGTTGGCCCACCGTCGTGGGTCCCGTCTATATCCGTTTGGCTGACCCCGACGCTCTGAAAAAAGTGGCCCAGGATGTACTTCAGATTACCGCCCACTATCCAGGAACAGTGCCGGTGGCGGTCGTTGATGCTCGCGATCGCGCTCATCGGCTTTCGGCGGCGGTCGACTTTCACTGGAAATCCATCGAAGCCATCAAGGACATTCCGGGTGTGCTGGCGGCCGGCCGACGCGTGGTCAGCGAAGCGCCGTCTGCCAGGCCTTAAACAAGGCGGCCGGCGAGCTCAAGTGATAGACATGGGTGAGAGCCTCGGAAAACGACTGACCCCCTTGAAGATCGTCGAGAAATCGATGAAATGCGTGTTGACCTTGAGACTGTTCCAAATACTGCACGAGCGAAAAGCCTTCCCGATAAGCGAGACTTTGATTGGGAAGTCCGTAAAAGTTCTTCGTGAGCTCTTCCATGGAATACAGGCGGCCCTTCAGGCTATTGGAGCGGGTCAACCAGAGATATCCGGTCGACCGCCAGTCTTCATACTGGGC
Organism: Bacillota bacterium; assembly: GCA_021820165.1. The sequence goes on along the minus strand of JAKADW010000011.1, from coordinate 1,736 downwards.
TACGCCTTCATTAAACCAGTTAGGGTAGTTGCCTTGGGCCTTTAAATTCAACAGCGCATGCCCCAATTCATGGGGAGCGGGACCGCTGGCCAGATACCGGGAGCGGGCCGAAGGGGTGTTCGCCATCCATGCGCTGGGCGACAAAATGTCAATAACCCCCTCATAATCATAGCCAATGTTATTGGCAGAGGCGTTGATACCGACCGCTCGATTCATGGCCGCTTGGGAGGCATAGAGCACCACCGTGAGGCGATTGGGGGGGATCTCCTGGAGATTTGCCTCTTCTTTGGACAAGGCTCGCTTCAATGCCGCTAACGTCCATTCCGCTTGGGTTCGTTCACCCGGCGGATAATAGAGTCGGAAATGAGGTGTGGTAATCTGAGGCCAGTGGGCTAAGGTGGCGCGGGTTTTGGCCACGTCAATATTTTGACCTAAGCGATAGGCGCTCCGAAGAATTGCATGATGCCAGGGGATGAGAAGGAGCAAGAACGACGCCGACAACCAAAAACCCCGGTGCCGTTTTGTTGGACCGGGGACTGTTGTGATGGGTTGCTTTTGTAGCATCGTGCCACCTCCCCAACCATTGTAACAAGGGGAGAGCTTTTAAAGGCTCGCCAATCCTCGGAGGACTTTCAATATCCTTCCGGTTCGCGGGTTCGTTCTTCCACGACTCCTTGCACAAAATTGGCATACCGTCCACTCATGAACAGCAGATCGGATAGGCGGTTGACCCACATCATAACCGGTTGTGGGACGGATTCTTCTTGATTAAGCGCCCAGATATCCCGTTCCGCGCGGCGGCAAATGGTGGTCGCCAGGTAAAGGGCGGTGGCAGCCGGGGTCCCTTCTGGCAGGGTAAACGGTTTCCAGGGCGGCACCACCTGGCGCAACCGATCAATGAGATGTTCGAGCACTTCCGTATGGGACTTCTGGGTGGTGGTGTTTTCGGGCTTGGCGGCGCTGGATAGATCGCGCCCGACCAGAAAGAGACGCTGTTGAATTTCTTTTAAGGCGCCCATCCACTCGTGCCAAAGGGCATCGGGCTCCGCGGGCATTTCGGCCTGGGCCAGTGCGCGCGCGTGGCCCAATGCCGTGTTCAGCTCATAGAGCCCGCCATAGCTAGCCACGCGGCGGCTGGATTTACTCACCCGTTCGCCCGTGGAGAGGCGGGTGGTCCCTCGATCCCCCGTCCGGGTATAAAGTCGTGAGGGCATGGTTATGACCGCCTTTCTATACGTTCCTTGATGGGCGTGCGCCGTTGCACACCGATCATCGCCGGATAACCCATCCGGAGGAAGGCCATAGCTTCTTCGTTGGGGGCTAAATTCAACCAGTCGGCCACCGCTTTCGATGTCACCAGTGGGCCGGTGTTCCAATAGCATCCCATATGATGACTCCAGGCGGCGAGGATGATGTTGTAGCAGCTCATGGCCATGGCGGCGTAGTCTTCACGCCGACGCACCGGATTGTCGTCGAGCCGCTGCACGGCCACGACTACGATTGGCGCCTCAAGAAATTCTAGGCGGGCTTTTTCCGCCCGTTCTTTTGCCCCGTCTTGTCCTTGCCTTTTCTCCAAGACAGCGTGGAACCTTAAATCGGCCAGCTCCTTGAGACTTTCGCCGGTGACGATAATGTACCGCCAGGGCTCGCTGACATGATGGTTTGGAACCCAAGGCGCATATTGCAAAATATCTTCGATCGTCGCATCGTCGATGCGTTGGTCTTTAAAACGGCGG
>JAKADW010000010.1 GCA_021820165.1 Bacillota bacterium | reverse complement strand
CAGTCGGAATTAGCGGCGGTTCTCGCGCGTTATCCGCATCTCGAGGAAGTGGTGTGGTTACAGGAAGAACCCCAAAACATGGGGGCCTGGCGGTACATTGAGCCGCGCATCGGCAAGGAATTACCTCCGGGCGTGACGCTTCGCTATGTCGGCCGTCCTGAGCGGGCGGCTACCGCTGAAGGGTTTCCGGAGATGCACAATGAAGAACAAGCCCGCATTACACGTGAGGCGTTAGAACCAATGGGAGTATCTACACGGGGAGGGCAACAATAAGTGTCGGAGCTGAAGGTGCCAGAGTTGGGAGAATCCGTCGTTGAGGCGACGGTGGGTCGTTGGCTGAAGCAGGCCGGAGAGGCGGTTCAAGCTGGCGAAGCGGTCGTCGAGTTGGAAACAGACAAAGTGAACCTTGAGGTTGCAGCCGAGGAAGAGGGGGTACTAAAGGAAATTGTGGCTCCCGAAGGAGCTAACGTCTCAGTGGGAGCTCCGCTGGCGGTGATTGAGGCGGGAGCGGCCGCTCCTCAGTCTGCCAGGACTGCCGAACCAAGTGCCCCCCCGGCACCTCCGGAAACCAGTCACGAGGTAAGCGAGGCGCCCGTCACTCGCGCGACGCCGGAAGTACGGCGGTTGGCTCGGGATGAAGGCGTCAATATTGATGAGATTCAGGGGACAGGACCTCGGGGACGGGTTCTGCGGGAGGACGTATTATCCGCCAAGCCGTCTCCCCAGGAGGTCCGGTCGACAGGGACCCCAGCGGTGGTAACACCAGCCCCCGATGATTCTCGCGAAGAACGGGTCCCCATGAGCTCGCGGCGACAAACAATCGCGCGGCGCTTGGTGGAGGCCCAGCATACGGCGGCCATGCTGACCACCTTCAATGAGGTGGACATGACCAACGTCTTGGCTATCCGCGCGCGTCGCAAGGAGGCCTTTCGCGAACGGTACGGCGTCGGATTAGGTTTCATGTCCTTCTTTACGAAAGCGGCCGTGGGGGCTCTGAAGCAGTTCCCTCGATTGAACGCGGAGATTCGCGGAACCGACATGATCCTGAAACATTACTACGATATTGGTGTCGCCGTCTCTACGGACGGCGGTCTGGTTGTGCCTGTCATTCGCGATGCGGATCGTCTGTCCTTTGCCGAAATTGAGCGCCAGGTAGGTGACTTGGCAAAAAGGGCTCGGGACAACAAACTCAGTCTGAAAGAGCTTAGTGGGGGGACTTTTACCATAACGAACGGGGGCACTTTCGGTTCCCTGTTATCCACCCCGATTCTCAACACGCCCCAAGTGGGTATCCTTGGCATGCATAAGATTGAGGAGCGGCCGATTGCCGTCAACGGTCAGGTGGTCATCCACCCCATGATGTATCTCGCCTTGTCATACGATCATCGCATTGTCGATGGGGCTGAGGCAGTCCGGTTTCTGGTCGCTATTAAGCAATTTATCGAGGATCCGGAAACACTATTGTTGGAGGGCTAGTTGTCTCGGCGCTCGTGGTTCCTGGGTTTCCTAAGTGCCGTCATCGTGCTGGCCTCGGTGGCAACGTTGATTATCCGAAGCCGCCCCAGCGCACTGGGTTGCCCGGGATCATCGATTAACCCGGTTGTGGACTGTCGCGCGGTTGTGGCTAGCCACGCCGGTGTGTTATGGGGTCTTCCGCTAGGTGGCTGGGCATTGATCTGGCTTTTGGGCTGGTGGGTACAAAAAGTGGCGATGGGGCGCCAGCGAATCGGTATGATTTGGGCGGCCGTCGGCGTCTTAGGCGTGGCCTATGCTATCGGTACGGAGGTTCGACTGGCGCACCTCTGCGCCTGGTGCACACTCAACCAAGCGGCGATTCTGACCCTGATTGTCACTATCGGTCGCCCATTGCGAAACAAAGAGGTGCCCCAATGACGCCTGAAGAGGCCTTAGTCGTCTTAGAACATCAGGTGCAAGCCTGTCAGGCCTGCATTCTCGGAAACAGCCGACATCAGGCGGTGTTCGGGGAAGGAAATCCCCGAAGCCGCCTGATGTTCATAGGCGAGGGCCCCGGAAAAGAAGAGGACCGTCAAGGCCGACCCTTTGTGGGGCCAGCCGGGCAGTTGCTGGACCAAATGCTAAAGGCCATGGGCATGAATCGTCACGAGCATGTATACATTGCCAACGTAGTCAAGTGCCGGCCACCCGGAAACCGAGTTCCTGACCCGGCCGAGATTACGGCCTGCCATTCCTATCTCGCCCGCCAAATTGATTTAATTAACCCAGCCATCGTGGTTTTATTGGGTTCCACCGCCTTAAAGGCGCTCTTTGGTCCGCATCGGCGCATCACCGGAGCGCGAGGCCAGTGGATCGGCCACAACGATCGCTGGTGGATGCCCACGTACCATCCCGCCGCGCTCTTACGGAACCCCGCCTTGAAGCGCGATGTGTGGACTGACTTGAAACACGTGCTAGATCAATATCGATTGCTGGTTGACCCCCAGCACGACACCCCTCATTACCCGCTATCGTCCGGGAAAAGTCCATAACCCGGAGTGTTTAGGATAATCACCGAGTATCCTCGCAAAAGAGGAGAACATGTTAAGCACGAACACTCCAAATCCGAAACAAAACCGCTTGCCCCCTGGCAAATTTATTTCGCCGGAATTGCCCAATCATGTAAATTCGAGTATGGTTAATTTAAATTCGCCAACCTGACTCAACGGTGAAAAGGAGGGACAAACTAATGGGTTACTTCGTGACTGTCTTTTCGTCAGTGGTACCGCTTTTTATCATTACGGTGATCGTACTCTCGCATTACTTGCTGAAAGACTACGACTACCAGAGTTGATGTTGATTAATCGTCGTCGCGCGCATGCCCTTCGCGGCGTTCACCGATATAGATGTAGATGGCCAGCGCCACCGCGATGACAAACACCACACCGGAAACCAAAAGAAACGAAGCCATCGTATCTCCTCCCGGTTCCATTCTACCTGGTTATTCAATAGGCGGGGACGGAACCGGGACAATTTTGTCGAAAAGAAGGATGTTCTTATGAGCCGCGCCCTTATCATTACCTATATAGGTCTACTGGTTACCGCCGCATCGGGCGCTTTCGTCTTTTTCGGCTTTGCCCTGTTTGGACCGCCCAAACCCCGCAAGCGGGGAAGCACGGTGGCCATGCCTCGGCGCACCATTCCCCTCAATTGGGTAGTCCTCCACATCTGTTTCGCTTCGCTGACGCTGGTGTTGTTTACGTTTGCGGTCTTTGATCCGGCCGCGCTGGCGGGTTAGGGGGCCAGACGCGATGGTTGGAGTCGATATCAGTTACGTCCTCTATTTAGTGACGTTTGCGACCGGTCTATTATTTTTTATCCGCTTTGACGCACGGCACCGCCCGTTACGAAAACGGCTGATCGGATTTCACCTGATTATGGCTGTGGCCACATTTATCATGATTACGTCGATTATGGCGGTTCACGCCTTTCCGTCGCATGCGTTGCCGCCACCCAAAAATCCGCGCCATTCTACCATGTGGGACTATGTGTTGCAACATCGAACCGAGAAAAAGGGGCATGTGCCTCGCGGATTGCCGTAGGTACAGAGGGTGAAAGAGGGGTTAGCCGATGAATAATGCTTGGCAAAAAAGTTGGGGGCAATCATGGGAATATTGGCGGGTCAAATGGCGGGCTTGGGTAGGGGTGGCCATCGCCGCTAGCCTTTGGATGTGGATTTTATTACTGGCCGTTCCGCAAGTCGTGCCATTTGCCTTTATGGAGTTTCAACCGATTAACGATAAGATCGTAGTCCAAACCTACCATCGCCAGTTGACGGCTTTGCTCCACCATTTGCCGGTGCTCCTCGGTGTTGGGGGTGGCATGGCTGTTATCGGGCTTATAGTGCTGCCGCGACTCTTCCCCGTCAAGCGGCGGGCGTTGCACGTCGTGGTTTTCGGCGGCCTCACCATGGTCTTTTCCTATGCAGGCATGGCGGCGATGCGGGTCCCTATATCGGGTCCCCATCACCCGGCCGTAGACGTCGGCATCCGTATGGTGGCGGTACTGCTAATCTTTATCGTACTTGTGCCATGGATGCTCTGGCGAGGCGCGGCAGTCGCGTCGGGGGGTGGGGGGCACACCTTTTGGTGGCAAATCCGGCATGAGTGGCGGGAGACGCTCTTTCTACCGTGGACGTGGCTTGTCTTGTTGTTGATGATTCAAATGATCGCCGCATCCTTCGCCTGGACGACGACCGTCAACGCGATCGGAACCCTCTTGATGGCTGTGTTCACGGTCGTCGCAGGAATGGTCTGCGAATCGGTCGCCTATTTTTATCAGCGTCCGTCGTTCGGACCGGTCAAGCTCAAGCGCACGTCTTAAGGGAAAACCTCCATAGAAATTCTTCAAAATTCTACACGCGCTAGCAGGAATTCCCGTTCCGCTGTAGAAATGTACGGTGGTGGTAGGACTGAAGGGTCTGTCCTGCTTCACGCGAATACAGTGCTGGTGCCTCGTCCGTACTAAGGACGGTCGTATCAGCCCCGTTGCACGCGTTACGATGTTTCTCAAAGGAGGCAAGATAAATTGGACACTACGCCGGAATATGGCCCGTCCGGTTCTCCGGAAGCTCCCGAAGAGCAGAAGTGGAGCCGGCGCCAATTTATCTGGGGTACCGCCGGAGCGGCGGTAGTCGGGGTCGTGGCGCTCTTTGGCCACGGCGTCGTTGCGAACGCGGCTCGCGGTGTGTTTGGTTCTCCGGTATCGACCGGGCTCATTCATGTCTACCAAGAGGACTTTTATTTTGTCCCCAATTACATGACCTGGCGTGTCGGCGACAAAATGACCATGCGCCTACACAACATGAGTCTGACTCGCTGGCACGAGATGCAGATAGGCCGGGATGTGAGTACGGAAAATACCGTATTTGGGACTCTTACCGCCGACGGCTTCACCAAGGACTTTTGGGAAAACGTGCACGTTACCATGTCCAACGTGTATCTCATGGACAACTTCGTGCCCAACAAAGCCATCGTGACCTACGAAGGTCCCAAAAGCGCCTACAATCTTGCGTCGGGGGGTGGGTTTAGTCCCACCCTGAAGCCGGGAGGGCACGTGGACATAAGCTTTACTGTCCCGGATAAGCCCGGCATTTGGCACTACGGGTGATTTGTGCAACACGCCGAACATTGGCGTTTCGGGATGCGTGGCATCCTCAACGTAGTGCGGGCCTAACACGAGTCCTTCAAGCGAACAAATAGGGAAGGAGGCCCGATTTCTTTGGCTAACGTGGTTGTTTTTGGGATTATGTGGATCGTCTTGTCGCTGCTGGGGGAATGGGGCGCCAGCGCATGGATCCATTCGGCGCCGCAGGGTACTGGCGTCTTCTGGGGCACGATGTCCAACCTGGGCGTTATTACGGCCGGGGCCTTTGACTTCATTCTAATCATCGCGGTCCCCATCTTCGCCTTCGTGGTGCTGATGTTGGTCTTTAGCATGATACGGTTCGGGGTCCGGAAGAATTCCACCGATAAAGGGGATGCCAAAGACCAGACCCGGGCCAACAAGGCCTTTATTGGCATCTGGATCGTGGCCAGCATCCTCTTGAACATCTTCATTTGGTTGCATCCCAACGCCAGCGGTCTGGAGCAGGTATTTGCCGCGCAAAGGTTGTCTCCGAGCCAAAAGCCCCTCATCGTCGACGTTACGGCGCGACAGTGGGAATGGATCTTCAGCTATCCACAGTATGGGATTACCCAGTCCTTGGACGCTTCAGGAAATGACGTGCTGTACCTACCTAAGAACCGTCCCGTAAAATTCGTCATGCGGTCGTTTGACCCATTTCACACCTACGATACCACCACGGACGTGATTCATAGTTTTTGGGTGCCCGCGTTTGGTGTGAAGCTCGACGTGGTCCCGGGCGAGACACGCACGTTGGTGTTGACCCCCACCCAGCTATCATCCACAGAACAGGACCCCATGCTTCGCGTGCAGTGTGCGGAGGTTTGTGGACCCGGGCACCCCTATATGGAAGCCAACATCCACATCGTGACGGCCAGTGCCTTTGCGAAATGGACCAAGGCGCAGGCCTCGGGGTCGTAAACATGATCCAAGCCGCACACGAACGCATTGGAAAGGGGTTGAAATAGATGGCGCAGCGAGCAGTCGCAGAGGAAGGCAACCAGCCGACTCCGGTCACGCCGGATCGGCGGCCCATGCCCCCCGTATTGCGCGCGCTATTATGGGCGCTGATTGGCTTCGTTGTCTTAGATGCCATGAGCGCCTTGCTTGATTACAGCCCCAACTCCCCCTATATCAGTCAGGTGGGAGCGGTGGCTGGCTGGTTTGGTGCATTGATCGGTTGGCTCTTGGGAATCGGGGGGTATGAGTACGTCATCAAACCGATGTTGGGACACCCGACACCTGCATACCGGCAACAGGGATGGCGACGGTATTTTCAGCTCGCCGAGGACCACAAGGTTATCGGTATTCAATATCTGACGTTTTCCACGGGGACGTTCCTTGTGGCCGGATTGATTGCCATGGCGATGCGTTTCCAACTCATGAACTACCGTCCGACGCTGTTTCAGTACCCGCAGAGCTATCTTAACGCGGTCGGAATTCACGGAACCTTGATGATGTTTACAGTAGCCACCGTGGCCATGTTCGGCGGACTGGGGAACTACATGGTGCCGCTGATGATCGGGGCTCGCGAAACAGTTTTCTCCAAAGCATCCGGGATCGGCGTTTGGCTAGTTCCGGCCGGTGTTTTGACGGTCGCCTTTAGTCCCTTGCTCGGAGCTTGGACCACCGGCTGGCGTGGATATGAGCCTCTAGCTGCATCGGACGGGGTTGGTATCCTGTATTACTACCTCGGCGTGTTCGCTTTAACGATGTCCTCGTTGATTGTGGCAATCAACCTCGTGACGACCATCATCTACAAGCGCACCCGGGGACTGACATGGAATCGCCTGCCACTGTTTGTGTGGGGCATGCTCACGGTCGGTCTTTTGACGGTCATTTGGTTCCCAGAGATTCAAACCACGTTTCTTTTGGCGACCATTGACAAGATAGTGCCGATGAACATGTTTAATGCCTTGGGCCATGCGCTGGGCTTCTCGGAGTTCTTCTGGCTCTTTGGACACCCAGAAGTCTACATCGTTGTGGTCCCGGCCTTAGCTACATGGAACGAGATCATCCCCGTCATGACGCGGAAATCTCTCTTTGCACGACCCATCGCTGTGCTCGGTCTGGTCTTCGTCATGATGCTCTCCGGAATGGTGTGGGCGCATCACATGTTCACCAACATGCGCTATAGCGAGATGTTGCCGTTCTCGTTTTTCACAGAGATGATCTCGATTCCGACGGGATTCGCATACCTCGCGGCCATCGGAACGATGTGGAATTCCCGAATGCGTATCACCACGCCCATGTTGTTCATTCTGATGAGTATGTATAACTTCTTCATCGGAGGGATCACAGGGCTCTTCGTCGCAGACGTTCCGGCCAACTTGCAATTGCACAATACCTTCTGGGTAGTGGGACATTTCCACTTCACCATTATCGGAGGGATGGTGTTTAGCTGGCTTGCGGCGATGTACTACTGGCTGCCGAAGTTCTCGGGACGGACCTACAACGAGTTCTGGGGGAAATTGGGAGCTATTTGGGTATTCGTAGCCTTCAACGCCACCTTTATGAACTTCTTCGTGCTGGGACTTCGCGGTATGAACCGGTGGGTCAGCGTGTATCCGCCCTACCTGCAGCCAGAAAACTTCTGGACCTCCATTGCCGCATTCTTCCTGGGCGCCGGATTCGGTGTCAACCTGGTCCACATTATCTGGGCCTGGGTGAAGGGCCCCAAGGTGCAGGAGAATCCTTGGCAGGCGAAGACGCTCGAATGGCAAACGTCTTCGCCACCACCTCGCTACAACTTTGAGGAGTTGCCGGTCGTCGTGGCTGGTTTCTACAACTACGGCGAAGGGGCACCTGAGCCGGTAGTAGCCGCGCAATCGGGCTCCCAGGGATAGACGCGAGAGGGACCGGTACAGAAGGCAGGAAGGAGGAAAATGTATGGCCACGCAGCAAAAGACCAACGGCAACGGGGACATGCGGGCAATTCGGGCTGGCTTTGGTATCTTTCTAGCCTCCGAGAGTGTCGTCTTTGTGACACTGATTGCGGCTCGCTACCTCACCGCCGGCGGTACCGTCGGCTCTTATAGCCAATGGCTTGGGGCGATTACCACGCTGTTTATGCTCATCAGCGGGTTTGCGGCCCGCTCTGGGCGGGTGGCGATTGTACGAGGCGACAACCGTGCCATGCAACGGCGCCTCAAGACCGGCGTCTGGTTTGGGGTTCTCACCGTCGCCTCGGTGCTGCTCCAGTGGATTCTTTTAGCACACCAGGGGGTTGCCGTAACGCAACCGACGGCTGAAGCCTATTACGTCTTAACCGGCATTTGGATGCTTGTCGCCTTGGTGGCGGGTTTTGCCTTGTATGCGGCTCCGATACGGGGACGACGCATTGGCGGATATACCACCGACAACCATTGGGATGTCGATGCCGCAACCTACTTCTGGACATACGCGGCCATTGGTTGGATCGCGCTGTATGTCGTGCTGTACTTCTTATAGTTCGGCGTTGCTTGGGAAAGGAGGATTCACATGGGCAATGGTTTTTGGCCCCATTTCCCGTATTTTATTCCGAGCAGTCCCGGCATGCCTCACTGGTGGGATATCTTCTGGTGGTGCTTCCAGCTCGTGATTATGGGCGGGTTGCTATTGGCTCTGCGTCATTTAGCAATTCGAGTAGACCGTGATCGTGATGCCGCCGAGTTCGGTACCAAGTCCACTCGGCCCCAGGCACCCCAGGTGCCGCCCGAAGGACCGGGAATCCCGGGATAGCGAAGGCCGGCGGTGGGATCCCCACCGCCGGATCTTCTGTTTCAGGATTTCAGAGTGGCGGGTTCCTAAAGGGGACAATGAGGGGTGATTAACCTGAACGAGGGTGTGGTTCAAATGATGAGAAAGATTCAGGAGACGGGCCGCGCCTACTTAGAATTAACGAAACCGGGAATCGTGGTGTGGCTTCTCATCACCGCCTATTGCGCGATGATTGTCGGTCACCATGGTATTCCCCCGATCACGACCACCATCTCTACGTTGGTGGGTCTAGGACTGTCAGCAGGTGGGGCCCACGCTGTGAACATGTGGTACGATCGCGACATCGACCAGATTATGCGGCGGACTCGCCGACGACCGGTGGTGACGGGACGCGTTCGTCCCCAACAGGCGTTAGCTTTCGGTATTATTCTTGGAGCCGTGTCCTTTGTAGGCATGGGTCTTTTGGTAAATTGGATCGCGGCTAGTGCGTCGCTCGGTGGCTATTTATTTTACGTCTTTGTCTATACGATTTGGCTCAAACGTCGATCCGCTCAAAATATTGTCATTGGCGGGGCGGCGGGCGCTTTTCCCCCAATTGTGGGGTGGGCGGGCAGCACTGGTCATTTGGGACTCACAGCAGGATTAATGTTTTTGCTCATCTTTATGTGGACCCCGCCCCACTTTTGGGCCTTGGCGTTATACAAGCAGGATGATTATCGGAACGCCAACATCCCCATGATGCCGATTGTTCGGGGGCCGCAGGCGACAAAGGTGCAGAGCCTAATCTATGCGATTTTGTCCATGGCCGTCTCCATTGCACTGTACCTGACTCATAGCGTCGGTCGCGTGTATTTGGTTTCCGCTGTAGTTTTGGGAGTCGCCTTTGTCGGCTACAATATCCGCCTTCTCACCGAACCTCCGGGGGAGCTCAGATGGGCCAAGAAAACCTTTCGGTTTTCTTTGATATATATCGCCGCGCTCTTCATTGCCATGGTCGTCTAATCGCGTAAAAAAAGCTCCCTTACGGAGCTTTTTTTGTGTTCGAGCCGATATTCGCGGGGGTGTCTCGGGCGTCCCACGATTTGCGTCGCAGGCTATCACTAGAGACTATTAACGTACGCCACGAGTTCCTTGGCCGTCGATTTTGACACCAGATGCCCGGGCGGCATGCGCGTCGAAATAACATTTTCCATACCGGTGATGCCCATCGAGGACACCAAGGAGTGGCTAAATGGCGGGGTAGGCCCATGGCAGCGGGAACAGGTACTGGGATAGAGAGATTTCCCGGCGCTCGCATCGGCTATGGTCGCAGGAGTGACCGGTGGAGCCTTTCGGGCACTCGAGACTGCGCTCGGCGCGGGTGCGGCAGCGGCCCCGAGGCCATGGTCGACACCATACTTCCCCCGACGACTCCGGTAGCGGAAATCATGACCAGCCCGACAACATAAGCGGCCAACGGATAGGGCCAAGACTTGAACGCGTCGCCGAGGGGAATGCCTTGGACGGTTCACGCGTTTCGTGCCGCCAACGGCCGTTCATCCGAAGCCGTAGGATGACGAACACGGCTATCAGGGCGCCCGTAATCAGACCGTCCCGCCTCCAAATCGCGATGAGGTCAAGCAGAAATGCCGTAAATAAGAGGGGGCGATGGGAAAATGGACAATCATGGGGTGAACGATTGCTGGAATCACAGAAAGTCCCCCGGACTGGGCTTACGCCAAAGGGAGCCACTTAGGGCTCCCCCGCTAGGATCCACACCCACAGTCGTTACAGTTGCATCCGCCCGCACACGCACAGGTGTCCGCGCAATGTCCCTGAGCACAACTCGCACAACAACACTGTCCAACCACGGAATCTTCCATTTTAGGGCCTCCTTCCCAATCGCATACCGGTAGAGTGCCGGACTTAGGAGGAATTTATGCGGTTCACGAAAAAACCAGCCACCATGGCTGGTTTTTCCAGAGTATAAAGGCCGCTATTTGTGGTTCCAGGACGAAAGCACCGTCGCCAGGCGGGCCAGCCTCGGCGTACCTAGGCCGGTCACCGCATTCCACCCCGGACCATTTTGATAGTACCAGTTGTCGCCAGCGGTGACAGGATTAAAGCCCCCTGAACCTGCGTTGGCGTAGAGGGCATGGTTGAGAAGTCCTTGCGGCCCGCCCAGGTCTTGGTCAAGGAGCGCCACCATCCCTGCTAATTGGGGCGCCGCGAATGACGTGCCACCCCAGCCGTTCGTCCAACCGGCCGTGGGAGTGGTATAGGGGGAGTTAGTGTCATAAATGGCGTAACCCGTGAACGGATCAGCGTTCAAGGACAGGTCTGGAACGCCCCGAGAACTATTCCCCGTACCGGTTTGCCACCACTGGTACAAACTTGCACCGTCATTCGGGGCTGAGGTGTTCCAGAAGGCGCTGAAACCACCGGTTGAACCCACCGGATAGATATCCTTCTTCCAACGGGCTTCACTGGTGAGACCCATATTGGCATAGTAGGGAAGAAGGTAATCCCAGCCCCATCCATGCTCTCCGGTCATGGGGATTGCCCCGCCCGGAATCTGCACATAGCCCGTCTCGGAACTCCCTGGCTTAATGGGAGCCGCGTTCGGATTGGTTTTTGAGCTGAGAGGCAACGTGGTCCCACCGGCCGCTAAAATGTCGGGGCTCGACGCCGGAGAATCGACGGCCAAGTTTCGGTCTGTGGGATACCCGTCATACGCACCGTAATCCCCGGATGCGGCAATCATGGTCATGCCTTCGGCAGCACCCTGCATAAAGGCCTGATTTAGCATATAGGCGTAGGAAAAGGGCTCAAAAAACTCCGCTTCCCCCCAACTGGTGGTCATCACCTGTGCCTTGTCCTGAGTGGCTACCGCATCATAGAGGTCAAGAAACCCCGGGGTTGTGTTGGGGGCTTCGTACACGACGATATTAGCACCGGGCGCCATAGCACCAGAACGCTCCACATCGAGACTAGTTTCCGAGCCACCAATACCGTAGCCGGAGGCGGTCGTCGACTGTCCATCGACGCCCACTTCGGTTAGGGTTCCGGTCCGCGGAATGCCGTAGTAGCTCCAGAAGTGGGCCGCATCGGTGGGCTTGAAGGGTGCAAGGGTGGCAACCGCAATGGTCTCCCCTTTGCCGGTCACTCCTTTCTGATATAGAGGGTTCACGTCATAGGCTTTGGCAATTTGCTGGGGACTGTAGCCAACTGCGTGATTTTGCTTAGCGAGCCCCGTGACCCCTTTCTCCTGGATGGCGTTCGACGTGAATCCGTTATACGTGGTCATGCCGGCAATCCCAGACACAAGCGCGGCCAAATTATAGCTCCCCCCGTTATAGCTATAGGCTGTCGGTAGCGATGGGGTATTGTCATTGGCAATAAATGACCGGCCCTTGGAGAGATAGTTGTTGATGGAAACGCTGAAGGCTTTTTCTATGTTGCCGACGGTTCCGCTGACGTTGACGCCTAACGCATATTGAACCGTCTTCCCGCCCATGGTGACCGGGGTAATCTGATACTGGGCCAGATAGTTTAATAGCGCCTGAACTTGATCGTTGGAAGGCGCATAGTTCTTCTGAAAGCTAGACTCGCTCAAAAATCGGTGAAAGTACCGATTACCCGGCGTCACCGTATCTCGAATGTATTGGTTCAGGCTAGGAAGGTGAGCGGGCGTTTGAAAGTTAAAGCCAATGAATAAAGTGATGCGGGCGGACGTCGACGCCGCTCCCTTATGGGTCGACGCCGCCAACAGCCGATGGGCGACGTTTCCCGTAACGTGGCCATACTGGACGGCCGAGGCCGATCCCGATGCTAATATCGTGGCCGGCAAACCGACCAAAAACACGGAGCTCAAAAGGGCCCACGGGCGCTTCATGGATAGTTCCCTCCTTGGATGAATATGGTAGAATGGTTCCTAACAGAAATTCGCTAGTTGCCGGAAAATTCCTGCTTGGCCAAGGGAGAACGTCGGAATACCACTAGGGCGATGGCGAGACTCAGGAGCGGCACGGCAGCCATCAGGATTCGCATACCGTCACGAACCTCCGCTGTTGCCATCCCGGCAGCGTTGCTGTGGTATCCCGTAACATGAAAAACCACATAGATAATCAAGGCCTCCAACGTCGTGCCGAAGCGCAAAATGAATCCGTTGACGCCATAAAATGCACCCTCACGGCGCACACCGGCTCGTCCCTGATGGGCATCAATAATTTCCGCCATCACGATGTCGACTAACATGAGAAATCCGCCCAGCCCCATTCCCAAGACGATGGTTGCGGATACTCCGCCGATGAAGTCATTAACGACAAAAAATGGCACCACGCCCAGACCCATAATGGCAATGGCCATAAGCATCGCCCGATGAGAACCGATCCGCTGAATCACCCGTGACCAGGGGTATAGGCTCAACAGGGCAATCACGAAGGTCGCGGCCAGCATGACCGAAAGTTGGCTATGAGCTAGATGGAGGACGTACTTGGCGAAAAAAGGAATCGATGCCGGAACCAACACTAAGACAAACTGCACCAGAAAGTTCATGACGAGGTAACGCCAAAACCCAGGTTCTCGAATCACCGCCCAAAAAGGTGTCCAAAGCGGCTCATTCTGGGCAGGCGCATGGGTATCGGGGAGGGGGCGAACCCACCGACTACCGAAAACAACGGCAGCAAAGCCACCCGTGCCGATCACCGCCAATATGACGCCCATAGCGCTCCAGCCGTAACGTCCGTATAGCACCGGCGGCAATGATACACCAATTATCAATGCCAAAACCCCAAATATTTGGCGCCACTGGGCAGCCTGGGAGCGGGAATGGAGCGTTCGGAAGCGCTCCGGAAAAAGACTCGTCCAGTTAATCACCACAAGAAGGTACAAGAAGTCGAAGAGTGCCACCACGACGAAAAAGTACCACACCAACCCCGGACCTCGCACCAGCGGGTGCCAAAGAAGCCAAAACACGAGCCCTAACGGTAGAAAGCCTGCCGCCACCCAGGGTAGTCGCCGGCCCCACCGGGACCGAGTACGGTCGGAGAGAAGGCCCATGGTCGGGTTCAAGACCGCATGCCAGACACTTTGGACGCTCATCGCCACCGTAATCGGACCCAGTGGTGCATGCAAATGGTCCACGTAGAAGAAGAGGATGAAGGTGGCGAAGGCCTCGGAAAAAATATTGGCACCGAGATTGCCAAGCCCATAGGATACTCGGCCGGGCTCACGCCTGGTTGTCGTCATACCGCGCTCATTCGCCACACGTCGCCCAAAATCCTCTGCACTTCAATTCTCCGTTCAACCCCGAGACGCGTCCCTAAAGATCCCTGGCCTTCTTGGGACATACGCTGGGGTCAAGAAAGCACTTATCGATAGTGGATGCGCAGATCCGCGAGAAGACTTCCTGCGAGGTGACTGACGCCAACAAACGCTACCGTGGTCGCCTGAGCAAAGAAAAAACTATTGAGGGCGCCTATGAGCGCCATCCCAGCTCCTTGAATGCCGAAAATCACTTCGATGGCAATAATGGTGTTAATCATTACCGAAAATGACAGGCCGACTTGCGTCAGAAACGGCGGGAGTGCGTTTCGGAGCACGTGACGCCCAATCACCCGGGATTCTGACACCCCTTTGGCTCGTGCCGTCCGTACAAACTCGTCATGCAAAAGTTCACCGGCGGAGGCGCGAAG
>JAKADW010000301.1 GCA_021820165.1 Bacillota bacterium | reverse complement strand
CACTGCTGCAATATTCTCCACCAACGCCAACGCCCCAAATGCAGGGCCTTCGATGCGGAACCGCCCGACCAATTCGGCCACGAGGTGTAGCGCATCGGTTGCACTACCGCCGTTTCCGCACACCAATATGGTGTGCCCCGCCGCCACGGCTGTTTCTATTTCTTTCAATGCGACTTCAAGCGCCGTAAGGACATCCTTCTCGCGTAGTCCTTGCATCACAATCATGTGTGCATCAATTTCCGTGAGAGCATACTGAATAAGGTCCATATCTCCCTTCCTTTCCTGTTTATAAATTCAGAGGATAAAGGCTCGTATTTTGGCAACGAATTCTGGTGACGTCCAGATTTCCGGCCCACGTAGATCGAAGTGTACCGAGCCACCGTAGTTTCCGCCAACCTCAGACAGTGTGCGGATCACGTCCCCTCGCAATGTCTCGGGAACATATAGCAACAGGAATCCGCCGCCTCCCGCACCCACCAATTTCCCCCCAAGCGCACCGGCTTCTCGGGCCTTTTGATATAGTCGATCGATATAGGTTGTCGTAATATTGGCGGCAAGGTGGCGCTTTAGTTGCCAGCTTTCATCGAGTAAACGCCCGAAATCATCGAGACGACCTGACAAAAGAGCCTTCTTCATTGTCTGGGCATGTTCTTTCATTAACGCCAAGCGTCGCATAGTATCCGGATGGCCATCTTCGTAAGCGTGAATTTGCTGAGCTAAAATGCCGCCCGACAAATGGGTCTGACCCGTGTGCCATAGCATTAACCGCAACTCGAGTTCGGATAGCACGCCGGGCTTCAGCGTGAGTGGTTCTACGGCCACCCCGTCTCTGCCATATTCCGTCCAATTGAATCCGCCAAAGGCCGCCGCATATTGGTCCTGATATCCACCACTAATGCCTAAATCGGTTCGCTCCACGCGATAGGCCAAGTCTGCGACTTCATGAGGCCCCATGACGACGCCAAAGTACCGGGCCAGTCCCAGGATCACAGCCACAACCATACTCGACGACGATCCGAGGCCCGAACCGGGGATCGCTTCCGAGAGTAGTTCGAGGCGAAATCCGCGTTCAATGCCAGAGACCAAGCGATTGAGGACCGCGCCGACGAGCCGCCGATCGCCGCCATGCCCACGGTAATCGTCAGATAAACGGCTCAGCAAATCCCAGTTCGTAATCGCGACATCCAACTCGGAACGTGGCGCCACGGTGCAATAGACGTACTTCGCGATAGTGGCATTTAGAGTTACGCCACCGTGAAGCGAGGCATACGGATCCACATCCGTACCACCTCCGCCAAAGCTCAGTCTTAATGGAACCCGCGCGCGCACTACGGGCTCCGTTATGGACGAATTTCCCACCACTGATGTTCCACCTCCTTTAAACGGTCGGGGGTACCAATGTCATAACTCCGGGTCAAGGGATACGCCTGTAATTCCTGTGAGTGGGCGAGTTCTGGAAAAACATCATGCTCGAGGGATAGTGGAAGTTTACCGGTACCCATCAGAGCTTCCCGCGACAGGGCGTACACACCGGCACTGATCCAATGGGACTCCTCGGGGGTCTTCTCTTGAAATTGCACCACCGTGCTTGGCAAGGGACCTTGAGTTTCAATATGACCGGCATCGAGGCGTTCACTACGAACCACGCCAATGGTTGCCATCGCACCACTGGCGACATGGTGGCGCCAAAGGGAACGCAAATCACCTTCCACTAACGTGTCGCCGTTAACCACCAAGAAGTGCTTTCCCAGTCGAGGCAACAACGGCAGTAGACATCCGGCCGTCCCTCGCAACTCGGGCTCCAAATGCACCTCAACGCCATCCCCATATCGTTCTCCAATCACCTGTTGAACCTCGTTCCCGCGATAGCCGGCGGCAACCGTAATGCGGCCCAAATCTAGGGCGAGACACCAGTCAATCACGTGGGCCACAATTGGTTTCCCATGGACCGGGATAAGCGCCTTAGGCCCGCTAAAGACGGAGCGCACTCGGGTTCCCAGGCCTCCAGCCAAGATGACGATTTCCACTTTGGTCACCGCCCTTTATTGGTTCGACACGGATTTTCCAATTCCTTCCACCCCCGAAGTGCCCTGAGAGGTTTTTTTTCTAAGCTTTGGTGATCGAACCGGAGTACACAGACCCTCAAAAATCCCCACCAGGGACGCGGCCGTAAACACAATCGTCGCGACCACGAGTTTCACGATTCCGGCAGCTAAATCTTTCATCTGCCGGAAGAGGCCGTACAACACCGCCCGTCGGGACGCATGCTTTCGCAACAGATAGAGACGGTTTCGCACAGCCGACTTCCGGTACGTGTAGTTGCTCAACGTTCGCTCAATGCCGTCCGCTCGAGGTGCTGCGCGATGTTCGACCACCGCCCCGGGGTGAAACACAATGCGTCCCGGCAGACGTCCTAAACGAACGAAGAAGTCCGTTTCCTCGAGATTCGCTGACCCGGTAAACGCTGGATCAAACCCGCCAATTTCTAACGCAAGAGGCTTTCGCACGGAAAAATTACACCCCTGGAGATGGCTTATGGATACAGGCGCCGGAACCAGGCGGTCCCATTCCCCCCTAATGCGGTCGCGCTCCAGATCCAAAATCGCCACCGGCTCACCGACCTTGGGAGAAGACCACGGGTGGTAAATCACCCGCCCCCCGGTCGCGATGGTGCGCGGATCCTGATAGGGCTCCACGAGCGCTTC
>JAKADW010000009.1:8600-14644 GCA_021820165.1 Bacillota bacterium | reverse complement strand
GAGCGGGTCAAAGCTCAATTTGGGTCCTTGCCCGAGCCTGAAGAGCCGGCGGCGGCTACACCAGAAGTCAAAGGTGTCCCTTTCGGTGAGCTCTTCGGTAAGAGCTATCTCGGACGAACCGTGTTGCTGTTAGCCGTCTGGATTTTTCAGACATTAGGATTTTACGGTTTCGTTGCGTGGGTGCCAACGCTGTTAGTGGCGCACGGAATCTCCCTGGTCAGTTCATTGACCTACACCTCAGTGCAATCGTTAGCCGCGCCGATTGGGGCATTGGTGGCCTTCACGGTAGCCGACAGGTTCGATCGGAAATGGCTTCTGGTCTTGGCATCGCTCGGTGCCTGTGTGTTTGGTTTTGTTTACGGTTTGACCTTCGAACCGGCTCTGATCATGGTGTTCGGATTTCTAGCGGTGATGTCCATCCAGTTCTTCGCCCCGATTGCCTACGCTTATACGCCGGAGCTTTATCCGACGGAAGCCCGGGCATCGGGTATGGGCTTTAATTATGGAATTGGGCGTTTGGTCAATATCCTCGGTCCCTTGATTGTGGCCGCGTTGTATGCGGGTAGCGGGTACGGCAGTGTGTTCGCATATATTGGTGCTTGCTGGATTATTGTCGCGATTGTCGCCGCGCTGTTTGGACCTCGGACTAGTCGGCGTCGCTTGGAGCAGATTAGTCAGACGGCCGTGTAATAGATATAAGGGATCCGGCCCTCTGGCCGGGTCCCTTATGATGTTGAGAGGACTCCATTTGCGGTACAATGAGAATGGAGAGATTGCCTGATTCGCGTTAACCGTCTAAGGAGGAATGGCTGTGGCACAAACGGTGTTTATTGTCGGCCACGCCAAACCCCCTAAGGGTATGAGCGCCGCCGATGTGTATACCACCTTATCCTTGGCCCTGGTGGCGGAAGTACGCCACGGGGTGATTTTGGAGGCGTCGTGCTCGCTAGTCACGGAGGCCGGCCGAAATTTCATGAGCCGGTTGTTGGTGGGAGAAAGCCTGATGGACGGTCCTGAATCAGTCGAGCGTGCGATTGCCAACGGCTATTTGGGGGCTGCGCAAGCGGCGATCCTCGCGGCCTGGAAAGACGTGGTCTACCAGTTTCGGCAATACAAAAATCGCACCCAAAATCCTGTTTCCTCAGAACGAAGCTGACTTTAAGCGGTCAACTTGGTCACCTTAGGAGAGCCAGGGCGTCCCGAACGGGATGCAGATGGCTCATTTTGTTTTTTCATCCTAAGGAGGAGGCTTCCATGAACGCGGTCGTCTTGATGAAACCCATCCATGATCCGAAAGTAATGCTCACGGAGGAGGAGGTGAATGGGGCAGATTTTGGCGTCAAGGAGCGCCACATGGTCTTTGGCCCCTATGATGAGAACGCCTTAGAAACGGCACTTTGCGTCAAGGAGAACGTTGGACTCAAAGTCAGTGTCGTAATAATGGGGGAGGACATTCCCGAGGACATGCTGCGAGGTGTGCTGGCAGTGGGGGCCGACGAGGTACTTCTGATCCCCAAAAGCAGCTGGAATTTGGCGGCACACGAGGTGGCGCGGGTATTAAAAACGGTGCTTGACGAAATCGATGATGTGGCCATGGTGTTGGGCGGCATTCAATCGGGCGACTGGGACACGGGGGTTGTCCCTCCGGTTCTTGCCGCCCTATGGGAGGCCCCCTACGTCGGTAATTTGGTGAGCATCGAGCGAGCGGACGCGGGATGGCTCGTCACGTCCCGTGAGGGGGGTCGTACGCGCAAATACCGAACTCGATCCCCGTTCGTGGCCAGCGTCACCAGCTCGGGCCACAATACCCTACGGTATCCGACCATGCGCGACCGCTTACAGTCAAAGCGTAAACCGATCCGGAAAATTGACCCAGCCGAGTTCCCTCCGGGCCGCACGGTCCGGCTCTCCTGGATTCCGACCG
Organism: Bacillota bacterium; assembly: GCA_021820165.1. The sequence continues at coordinate 12,720 of JAKADW010000009.1, read as the reverse complement.
AGGCCCGTTCGATCGCATGGATTTCCGGAAACTCAGATGCCGAGAAAGGTCAAGCGCTCGTCAAGCGATTGACTGACCGTGGGTGGATTACGTGGAAGGGGGCCAAGTCATGAGCCGGGTGGTGGTGCTGGTATCAGGAGAGCAGGCGTTTTCGGAAGAGGTGTTCGGACTGACCGCCGAGCTTCAGGCTCAAATGGTGACGGTGCTCTACTTGACGGACCATGTTTGGGCACCAGAGAATTTGGAGATTTATTCAGCCCACCGGATCGCGGGCTGGCACACGTCGGACGAGCTGGCGGCGCTTGTAGCCGGTATGGTCTCGGACCTCAACGAGCCGCTTCGTATCGTGTTTCCCCGGAGCGAGGCCGGCATTTTGGCCGCCGCCCGTTTTTCTCATCGAACCGGAAGTGCCCTCTATGCGGGGGTCGGCCGTGGCACCACGGACTCCGGGGTCACGATTCCCATTTATGGTGGGCAGGTTCTGGCGCAGGTGGAGATGGCAGAGCCAATGGCCGTCCTGATTCCTCGGGCAAAGGAATTTTTTATGGCAGTAGAGATGGGAGAGGCTTCGACAGTACCGACCCTGGAAGCGATAGCCGTAGAGAGTGATGCGGAGCGGGGGTTGCAGTTAATCGCGGAAGAGCAAGCCGAAGGGCCCGCTCTTGAGTCCGCCGCCATTGTCGTGTCTGGCGGTCGGGGCTTGGCAGGACCGGAAGGGTTCGAGCGATTGGAGAGGCTGTCCCGCGCGCTCGGGGGCACCGTTGGGGCATCCCGGGCGGCTGTGGACGCGGGATGGATTGACCCGAGTCGACAAGTGGGACAAACCGGCGTTTCCGTGAGTCCGGATCTCTATTTGGCCGTCGGCATCTCCGGCGCGATTCAGCACCTCGCCGGTATGCGGCAGTCCAAACACGTGGTGGCCATTAACGCGGACCCGGAGGCTCCCATCTTTCGCCATGCGGATATTGGGGTCGTGGGCGATTACGGGGCCGTGATCGACGGCATGTTGCAAGAACTCGAAGGGGGCGAGGGATGATGATGAAAACGAAGCGCGTGGAGGTTGTGGTGGTCGGGGGTGGTAACGCCGCCATGTCGGCGGCGATGGCGGCCCAAGAGCGAGGGCGTCAGGTGTTGGTGCTAGAAAAGGCACCCAAGAGCTGGCGCGGAGGTAATTCCTATTTTACCGGAGGGGCGTTCCGCTTTGCCTTTGACAATGACCAAGAGCTTCGGACGCTGATTCCCGACGTCGATGACGAGGAGTTTCAGCATTACGATATCGATCCCTACACGGGCGACCAGTATTTCGAGGATCTGGTCACCGTGACCGAAGGACAAACTGACCCGGAGCTTGCCGACTATCTGGTCTCGCACTCCTACGACACCATGCGTTGGATGCAGCAGCAAGGTATGCGCTTTGCGCTCTTACTTCGTCGCCAGTCCTATGTGGTGAACGGTCGCACCAAGTTTTGGGGCGGGTTGATATTAGAAGCCGTCGGCGGAGGGGCCGGGTTAGTCGAGCGTTGGTATGAGCTCCTGGAGCAAAAAAGGCTCGAGGTCTGGTACGATGCCGAAGCCTACGAACTTATCACAGAAAATGTGCGCCACGTGAAGGGGGTGCGCGTGCTGGTTAATGGTGAGCCGGTGGAGGTGTCGGCGGATGCGGTCATCCTGGCTGCGGGCGGATTTGAGGCCAACAGCGCCATGCGCGCTCAGTATCTAGGGCAAGACTGGGATTTGGCCCGCGTTCGGGGAACGCCGTATAATACCGGCGATGCGATTCGGATGGCCTTAGCCATCGGGGCGGAACCTTACGGCCATTGGTCGGGAAGCCATGCCGTGCAGTGGGATGCCAACGCACCACGCTATGGTGACCGGGAGGTCGGTGACGGGTTCCAGAAGCACTCGTACCCGCTCGGCATTATTGTCAACCGCGAGGGCCGTCGTTTCGTGGATGAGGGAGCGGACTTTCGCAACTACACCTATGCCAAATATGGCCGCGAGGTGATGAAGCAGCCCGGGCGCCTGGCTTTTCAGATTTTCGACGCTGAGACGCTGCCGCTTCTTCGGGACGAATACCGGATCCGCCAAATCACGCGGGCCGAGGCGAACACCCTAGAGGAACTCGCCGAGAAGCTCGAGATTGAAGATGTCAGGCAATTTGTCCAAACGGTTCAGGAGTTCAATCAGGCCGTGGACCGCTCCACCGTGTTCGACCCGGCCGTGAAAGATGGCCGTCAGGCTCGCGGCATTACTCCACCCAAATCCAATTGGGCGGTGGCCATTGAGAAGCCTCCCTTCGTGGGCTTTGCAGTGACTTGCGGCATTACCTTTACCTTCGGCGGTCTGCACATCAACCACCAAGGACAGGTGCTCGACACGCGGGGAGAGGCGATTCCTGGGCTATACGCGGCCGGGGAACTGGTCGGCGGACTTTTTTATCATAATTATGCTGGGGGCTCCGGCTTGATGGCCGGTTCGGTATTTGGGCGATTGGCTGGCTCCCACGCCTGAGTCAGGGAGGTGTTCTATGTACGGATACCGTAAAGTTCCCTGCGCCATCTGGCGGGGCGGCACGTCTAAAGGGGTGATGTTGTTGGCCCGGGATTTACCGTCCCCGGGGCCCGACCGCGACCGCGCCTTGCTTACCATCATGGGCAGCCCCGATGCGCGACAGATTAATGGAATCGGTGGGGCTACGCCCACGACCAGTAAGGTGGCGATTCTGAGCCAGTCTGAACGCCCCGACGCTGACATCGATTACACCTTTGCCCAAGTCGCTATCGATAAAGCGGAGGTGGACTACGGCCCCAATTGCGGGAACGTCTCTGCGGCGGTAGGACCGTTTGCGCTTGAGGCAGGGCTGGTCCGTGCCGACGTCGACGGTCCGAAACTCGTTCGCATCTTTAATACCAATACGGAACGATTGATTCATGCTGAATTTTCTGCGCGCGGGGGATCGTTTGTTGCCGATGGTGAGACGTCGATTCCTGGCGTACCCGGTTCAGGCTCCGAGGTCAGCCTGAGTTTTCTTCGCCCGGATGGCGGGGCCACCGGGACCCTCTTTCCTACGGGAAATGTCGTGGATACGATTTGGCTGGCCGACGGACGGAGTTTTAAGGTGAGCGTGGTTGACGCGGGAAACTTAAGCGTGCTGGTAAACGGTGAAGATTTCGAGGAAAACTGGGATCGAGCCTGGTTCGATGACCAAGTGGCATTTGAACTCGGGGATACCTTGGAAGCCATCCGGCAATCCGTGGGCCAGACACTGAATCTCTACAGTGATACCGAAACGGTAACCGCCACTACCCATGCTCTCCCGAAAATCACCGTTTTGGGACGACCTAAGGACTACCGTAATCGCAACGGCCAACCGGTGTCTCATCGGGATGGCACGATTGTGGCCCGGGCTGTCACCATGGGACGGCCGCATCCGGCCTATCCGATCACCGGGGGAACGGCGCTGGCGGCGGCCGTGAAGATTCCCGGGACGACCGCCTATCAATTGGCGAATCCAAAACATCGCAAGAAGTCCACGGTCGTGATCGCCCACCCGAGCGGATTAAGTCCCGTGGACGTGGAGGTATCAGAATCATTGGGCGTCTGGCAGGTGGACGCTGTGAAATCGCTGCGCACCGCGCGGGCTTTGATGGAAGGATTCGTATTTCTTCCCTAAGCGTCTCTTTCTTCTATTAATTCGTGGGTGCCCTTGATATCGGGGCGCCCACTTTTTTGTTGACGTTGACCATTACGAGAGGGCTAGGCACACTAGGGGTAGAGGGACCGGTAGACCGACGATGGGAGGTTTTCATGGCGGGAGGGCGACGTCGGGCTCGGCGGCCGGTGGCGTTGAGACCTCCGGTGGCCCGAGGGTTAACCACCGACGAGATTTCGATCATCCTTCGTGCCGCCGACGAATTGATTTCCGTGGGCGGTCGGGGACTTTTGGCTAAAATTCTTAAAGGGTCTCAGGGTCGGCGGATTCTTGAACATGGGCTGGATACGTGTCCTGTGTATGGCGCTTTTCGCGATCGGACTCTGGATGAGATAATGGCCCTCATCGATCAGGGGATCCGGGAGGGCTATCTTGCGATCGTGTACTCTGGGCGACTTCCGGTATTGG
>JAKADW010000009.1:0-8590 GCA_021820165.1 Bacillota bacterium | reverse complement strand
TCACGGAACGCGGATGGGAGATCGCTCGACGGATACGGATACAAGAACTCTTCGACGAGTGGACCCGATGGCTCGAGGCGTGGGTCAGTCCCGCCTCCATGGCTTATCTCAAGGATCGCAACCGCACTATGATTTGGGAATTTCTTGACAAGATTGAACGCGATGGGGATGAACGGTTCATTCCGCTCTTGGAGCGGTGGGCTGCGGTGGATTATAAAAAAGTCCGTGCCCGCATCGCCGAGGTGGTGAAGCATCTCCAACCCCAGTGACCCGGTCTGTGAGGCTCATCACACCCCTATTCCCTCTCTTTCGTAGCAACTCTACTTCTCCTCGTGCATAGGATTTTTTATTGGTTGGATGTCCTGGGCGATGGATTGCCATCACCGGCGGGTTTAGAGGGCGGCGGTGGCTCATAACCGTGCCTGGACCAACGCTTCATCTACTCCATTTCAGGGAAAGCGAGGGGTCTCGTGGAAATTCATGGTCGGAAGGCCATCCAAGCGGCGCCGAGCGTCTCCTACCGTCTCTTGATCGATCCTGAGGTTTTGGTCGACGCCATGCCTGGCCTGAAAAAGTTGGAAGACGCAGGCGGGGGGCGATATCGAGCCGAAATCGATATCGGCATTCCCGGTCTTCGAGGGGGCTATACGGGAATCATTGCTTTTGAAGATGTCCTAGAAAATCAATCGTTCCGCCTGAAAATGGATGGGGAAGGCCCAAATGGCACACTTTTCATCGCGCTTCAGGTCCGGTTCGAGGAGACGGAGAAAGGCTCGATCGTCCTCTACGATGGAGAAGCCCACTTCGAGGGTGGCATGGCCAGGGTGGGGCAGCGGGTCTTGTCGGGAGCGGCATCGCTGCTCATGAGCCAATTCTTTGGGCGCATTGCTAAAATGGCCCGGAAGACGACCTAGGGTGCAGGTAAGCGGTTTATCAAACAGATAGTCCAGACGGGTCGCCCTGGTCCTCGTGTAGGATGAGAGGGCCCACGTGATGCTTGTGGCGGTATCGCTCACACGCAGGGCCATTGCCATGACGGATAAGACCTGACTTTCGGGGGATCCCAACGGAGGGCAAAACCCAACGAATCAAGGAATGGGAATGGTGCGGTGGCAAACTGGGTAACGAGAAGAAAAAGGTGCCTTAGTCCGCCATTGGTGCATCATCCGGCTAGCAAATAGTTGAGTCAAATGAACCGTTCTTTTTAATGGTAAATGGATGGGGTTTTTGTTTGGCATTGTCAGGGCCCATGTCGACACATTACCGCCCCCAGGTCGACTACGAAGGGTGCGGTAAAAGAGCCCTCTGCCGTCAACACCAGACCGGCCCAAAGTAACCCGCTGCCAATACCGAAACCGGGGACGGTGTATGAGGTCTTGGGACGTGAACAAGAGGTCTCCGACAAAGTGTTAGGTCCAATGGTAACGATAGACACAACGTCCAGAAAAAGAGAAGTTGAAGAGCGTATAATCGACCTCAAGGAGGGATTTTCATGAGCGACCTGGTCGAGCGACAGCAGAAGTATCTGGTGCCCGCGGTGTCTCCCTATTACGCCCAGCCATTGGTGTTGTCCCATGGGGAGGGCCGGCGGGTGTTCGATGAAGCAGGGCAATCATATTTGGATTTTTTTGGAGGAATTCTCACCGTATCGGTGGGTCATGCCCATCCCACGGTGACGGCGGCGATTAGCGACCAGGCGAGTCGGTTGGTGCATACGTCCACCCTCTACGTGACCGAACCCATGGTTCGACTTTCCGAGCGCTTAGCCCAAATGGCGCCCAAGGGTTTACAGAAGAGTTTTTTTACCACCAGCGGAACTGAGGCCAACGAGACCGCCATTACCATGGCGCAGTTGGCCACTGGCAACCAGGAAGTGGTGACCCTTCGCCATAGTTACTCGGGACGATCACAGGTTGGGATGGGGCTAACCGGACAGGCCAATTGGAAGCTCGGCGGCGCCGGGATGTCGCTGCCTATTCGCCAAGCGCATAATGCCTACTGCTATCGTTGTCCGTTTGGCAAACGGCCCGACACCTGCGGGCTCGAGTGCGCCAAGGATTTAGATGAATTTATCCGCACCAGCACTTCGGGGCGCATTGCCGCCTTTTTGGCCGAACCCATACAAGGGGTTGGGGGCTTCATTACGCCGCCGCAAGCATTCTTCCAGGAGACTGTGGAAATCGCTCGGAAGTATGGGGCGCTCTTTATTGACGATGAGGTGCAGACGGGATTTGGACGTACCGGTAAAAGCTTTGGCATTGACCATTACGGGGTTACGCCGGACATCATGACGTTTGCCAAGGGTCTTGCCAATGGTCTTCCTATCGGGGCGACGCTCACTACCGATAGGGTGGCTAGCGCATACCGTGGACCTACTATCGCCACATTCGGAGGGAACCCGCTGTCTATGCGCGCCGCCTTGGCAACGCTGGACATTATGGAGCAAGAAAACTTGACGGAAGTCGCCCGAGTCCGCGGCGAAAAGCTTCGGGCGGGCCTCGAAGAGCTGGCGGATCGCTTTCCTGTGATCGGTGACGTTCGCGGTAAGGGCCTCATGCAAGGGTTAGAATTGGTTCGCCGGGATAAAGAGCCTGCACCTGATTTGGCGGCCGATTTACTCGAGGAAACCAAAAAGCGGGGCTTACTCATTGGAAAGGGCGGATTGGATGGGAACGTCATACGTATCGCTCCACCAATGACGGTCACCAAGGGCGAGGTTGACGAGGCTCTCCTAGTGCTCCAAGACGCACTGCAACACCTTTATGAGCAAAACCCTGCTTTACAGCAAATCCCATCCACCCGAATCGTTTACCAAGACTAGGAGGGTCCGGCATGGCCAGTCGAGTGCCACACCTCATCGCGATGGAAGCCATCGAGCCTCGGGCTAGCGAGTGGATCCCGGTATACAACCCCGCCACCGGTGACGTGTTAGGGGAGGTGGGATTGGATGATTCGGAAGCCGTCGACCTTGCGGTACGGACGGCCAAAACGGCGTTTGCAGAATGGGCTGCCACTTCCATTTTAGAACGCGCACGAGTGATGTTTCGCTACCGCGATCTACTGGCGGCGAATCGGACTGAACTAGCCGCGTTGGTGACGCGAGAGCATGGGAAAATATTATCCGATGCCTATAACGAAGTCGGACGCGGCATCGAAGTCGTTGAGTTGGCGGCTTCGGCGCCGTCTCTTTTGAAAGGCGAAGTGCTGCCTCAAGTGGCCGCCGGGGTCGAGACCGCCATGCTGAGGGTTCCGCTCGGCGTGGTGGCGGGCATCACGCCCTTTAATTTTCCAGCCATGATTCCCTTGTGGATGATCCCCCTGGCGATTGTTGCCGGCAACACCTTCGTGTTGAAGCCGTCGGAACGGACCCCCTTGACTTCGCTACGGTTATTGGAACTTCTCCACGAGGCTGGCCTGCCGGAAGGGGTGGTCAACCTCGTGCACGGCGGTCGGCTCGTGGTTGACCGCATCCTCCAACACCCAGAGATTAAGGCGGTGTCGTTTGTCGGATCTCAACCCGTAGCCCATCACGTGTATCAAACGGCGTCGTCCACCGGCAAACGGGTTCAGGCGCTAGGGGGTGCCAAGAATTTTCATGTCATCTTGCCCGATGCGGACCGGGAACGGACCGTGGAATCGCTTGTCGGTTCCGCCTACGGTTCAGCGGGAGAACGGTGCCTGGCTGGTGCCGTGGCCATCGCTATCGGTTCCGCAGGCGAATGGTTAGCGGATGCCGTGAGAGCCAGGGCTGAGATTCTTCACGTGGGCAACGGTGCTCATGATTCGGTCGAGATGGGGCCGCTCATCCGCGATGAGCATCGGGCGCGGGTGGCGAGCTACATCGAACGGGGAGTTCAGGAAGGAGCGCGTCTAGTTTATGATGGCCGGCGCCATCCGGTGCCACAAGACGGCTTTTTTCTCGGGCCCAGCCTCTTCGACGGCGTGAGCCCGGAAATGACCATTGCCCGGGAGGAGATCTTTGGGCCGGTTCTCAGCCTGATGCACCAACCCTCTCTTGAAGCGGCGGTCGATCTGGCGAACCAGTCTCGATTTGGAAATACGGCAACCATCTATACGCAATCGGGAGGAGCCGCTCAATATTTCCGCGACCATATCGAGGCGGGCATGGTCGGGGTGAACATCGGCGTGGCGGCGTCGGTTGCCTGGTTCCCTTTTTCCGGATGGAAAGATTCCTTCTATGGCGATCTTCATGCCACTGGGATGGATGGCCTGCTTTTTTATACCGAGCGCCGGGTTGTGACGACTCGCTGGTCATTTTAGCCTGAGCAGGAGACCCGGGAGAGGGATTAGGACCTTGGGGTGGATTTCCGAGCTTTGGCGGTGTGACCTCCAACCGGAGTTGCCGCGAAATGGCCTCCGGAAGGGGTGCGGGGTGCATCGGGTGGTGGAGCACCGGCCACCCGGGATGCTCCGGCACTTGATCCCGCGAGTACTATCTCGATGCCGTGGTCCTAACTTAGGAGCGCTTTTGGGCCGATTCCAGCTCGCTGGATTAGGGACCATACGGCATTCAAATAAACGGCACCGATCACGCCACTCTTGACGGAAGTGCCCTAACGGAGCCATTGACCCACGGAAAGCGACCAATCACGACCGAATTGTTGCAATAGGGTACGGATCGCCGCACTATGTTAGTGGGTAGTAGTGAGGGGGGATTCGGTGACTCTCTATCAACTGGAGCTCCTCGTGTCAATCGCCGACCGAGGATCGCTGTCGGCCACCGCTGATTTCTATGGAATCACTCAACCGACGGTCAGCCACCAAATTCAACTCTTGGAGCAAGAATTAGGCACCGAGCTTTTGCACCGAAGGAGTCGAGGCATGGCGCTTACCGACGTTGGGCAGCGCGTTGTCGCCGATGCGCGCGCGGTTATTCGAGCCGCTCGCGCCATCCCGGTGCGCGTACAAGAAATGAAGGAGGCTATTGACGGCACCGTGGTTCTGGGGCTTAGCCCAGTGTCTCCCGTGTCCACTCATCACTTCCCCGCCATCTACCAGGAATTCCACCGGTTGCATCCTCAGGTAGATGTTTCCGTTATGGAAGCGCCTTCGGCTGAACTTGTATCCAAGCTGCACGAGGAGCTTGTGGACATCGCGATTATGTCACTGCCGGTCTTAGGGAACCGCGTCGAAATTACGCCCCTTTGGCAGGAAGAACTCGTACTCATTGATGCCAATGGATCGCGGGAGGAGGATCGTCCGGGGACCCTTATAGATGTCCGCGACCGCCCGTGGATTCTTTTTAGGCCCGGCTTTGGCCTTACGCGGACGGTGGGTGCGCTCTGTCAAACGGCCGGCTTTGATCCCAAGCCCGCGGCGGAGGCCTCGAGTCTCAGTGCCGTGATTGGATTCGTCGCGTCCGGACTTGGAGTTTCAATCGTTCCGCGGGAAGCGGCCTTAGAGCACCAGCGATCGGGTCGGGTAAGAATTGTGCCCATCGAGCCCATGATGACGCGCGCGATTGCCCTGGTGACGGCGTCCGATGCGGAACTCTCTCCGGCTGCGAAAGCAATGACTGCGACCATTTGGCAGCATAGTCGGCGTCAGCAATGGCCAGCACCCAAAAGCGTCGAGAACCCTATGGGCGTCTCGCGTTAGTTTATTGATATTGGGAATTTCTATATCACGATGTGTGGCGGCCGTTATTGTTCGCGAAATCGTTAGGCCTTACGCTAGGTATGAAAACGAGATAGAGGAGATGAACACAATGTTACCACCACTTAACCACTACGCGGTTTCACAAATCGTGCATGCCTTTGGCGCAAACCTGGGTGCCTGGGTTATCATGGTTGTGATTGTCAGTGTCGTCCTCTTCATGCTGGCCGCCAAGGTCTACGAAGTCCGTGGCCGGTTCCCGAAGAAGGCTTCGGCTCTTGTGCCTGATAATCGCATGGCGAAAGGCGCCTAGGAAGACGCACAGAAATCGGCAGGCGCCAAACTGCCGAACGGTGTCGCCAAGCCAGACTCTCCCAATATAAAACTCCGGATCCGCGGTCACGGATATCCGGAGTTTTAGGCTGTGGGGAATATAGGCTATCGTTTCTGATCCCGCCACATAGCGATCAGAAACATCAGACTACGAGATACCAGGGCTGCGCCCAATACGAGACCTAATATCAACCACGGCGGGTGTTTGAAGTTGAGCAGGCGAAATGCTGCAACCGTACTCGGAAGGCCGTGCATTAGCTATCCCTCCTGATGTGCCAATCGGGCACAGAAAGGGATCCGAGCCCGTTGGCCAAGATCCCAGGGTGGGGGCGGTCTTTAGGCGCTTGATACCGGCTCGGCAGTTTGCGCCTGTTTCTCAAATTCTTCATCCCCCATGGCTCGACGGACTTCCGCCTCGGTTGGACGCTGGAAGAATGCTGCGGCAATTCCTGCTGCCGCAAAGGCCATCAATGCCGCTACCGTAAAGGCCCACGTATAGCTGCTGGTGCCGGTAATCAGGTACGCGGCCACTGCGCCACCGTAAAAGCCCCCCACGATTTTGGCCGCGTAGATGGTACCGTAGTTTTCGGTTTGATGGTCTGTCCCATAATAATCGCTGACCATCAACGGGTTTAGCACGAACAAGGAGCCGGACGTGCCGCCCGACAGCAGGGCGAAAATGACAAATAGTACGGGAAGGTGAGCTTCGGCCGAGAATAACGAGCCCAACGTGGTGGCTCCCAGAAGCGAGTACACCACGACCTCCGCCCAACGTCGGCTCACAAGATCCGAGAACAAGCCAACTAGCGGGCGTCCAATGCCGTCCGTGAAGGCAAACCCGGTTGCTCCGGCAATAATGGCTACTGCGCCGAGATGCATGGCGACGGCGAAGGGGTAATAGAAGCCGACGCCAAAGAGTGAGGTCCCCGCAATGAATAGGAACTCCAGAACCATCCACTTGGGCTGATGGGTCCGCCACATTTGCCCGGTGGTTAGTTGCCGTAGAGCGGGAGGATTGTGCTTCAACGACCATGCCCGCTTGTCTTCAGACCACTTTATGGGATCGACATCGGCGGGCCACCAGCTTGACGGGGGATCCTTGAACCAGAAGCTGATGATGATTAAGCCACCTCCCAGGATAGCTCCTGTCATGTAGAGAATGGAGATGAAATCGTGGACGTTAAATGACGTTGCGTAAAGAATGATGAAGGGTACCGCACCGTAAGCCCAGCCACCGTCTACAAAACCTGTCCGCCATCCCTTTTTCTCAGGAAACCATTTGGCGACCATGTTGACACAGGTGGAGTACACGAGACCCGATCCGATGCCCCCAATGGCTGCATAGCCGGCATATGAAATCCATGGAGCCACGGAATGTGCGAGGAAGAAATAGGCGATAGCGACCGCGATTCCTCCAACTAAGATCGCCCTTTTGGGGGTCCACCAGGTTGCACGCTCACGAAATCGGCCATTGAAGTACGATACGCCGGCTTCAAACAGCACGTAGACGGAGTAGTTCCAAAATGCGGTGGTCAGGCTCCAATGATACTCATGGGCCACTGTGGCTGAGGCTGCGCCCCACCCATATTCCAAGGTGGATGCCAACATCATTCCAATCCAAGGTAAAAACAGCATTACTAGACGACTGTATCCCATAATGTCGCGCGGGGATTCGCCAATGCGATAGACTCGGCCGGTTGCATCGCGCACCAATTGGTACGGAACCGACCTTGTCGCTGTCGCCATGCCAGACACTCCCTTCGTAAGCTCATCAGCAGTCATAGCCAGCGGTCTAGAGGTTCAGACCGAAGAATCACGTCTTTGGTCAGAAGACGTGTGGTACGGGTTCGCCGTTATCGCCAAATAACAGCGCGGGTCGCCTAATCGTGCCATTTCCCCGGAAGAGCGAAGCATTCTCACAGAATGCTTTGCGAGCGGAGAAAATTATACAATTTTGCGACTTAAGAAATATCGTATCGGATGTGTGGGCAGTGACAACGATCCTCCGTTATGGGAAAAGATAACTTATCGTTATGCGTCACATAAGGACTCCCGCGCAGAGGAGGGCATAGTGAGGTCCTGCCTCGGGTGGGGGGCATGGTAGGGGATATCGTGTGCTCCCGTGGGGCCGATGATTTGGTGGCGACATGGATGTGTTGGTGCTTGATTAGGCGGGGATAACAACGACGATCGGGATGTTCCTTTGGATACGGCGATGTCAAGCCCGTGAGATGCTGATGGTCGACGTGTCTGTGGGATGACAGGTTATCCTAATCTTAAGCGTTTGCCAGCACATTGCCGTTGTTTTGATGGCAGCGCCGTGGTGTGTCGGATCAATCGAAGGAAGTTGTCTTGTCGGTCTCTAATCATCCGGCTAATGGGCTAGGAGAATTTTCATAAAGTCCTTGACGTGCGGGAGTCGAAGACTTGTTGGCGATTCCCTGCCCATTTTTTCGTAAATGCCCGAGTCGTGACAAACGACTCAAAATACGCGACGATGGGTTAGTCGATCATCACCTCCTTGTCGACTGCCGCTTTACGCGGCGGTGCGGATCCAGGCCTCGTGGTGGGAGACCATGGCAGCGAGCGCTAATCGGGCATACCAGAGATAGGGCCGGCGATGATGCGCCGCCTTAATCCC
>JAKADW010000008.1 GCA_021820165.1 Bacillota bacterium | reverse complement strand
TGAAGCGAGTCGGGGATGGTGAAAGCCCGGCAGGGGAAGCGCGGCGAATGGTCCCAGGAGCCGCTGCCCGAAGTGAGTAGGCGCAGCCGGACTCTTCCTCCGTTAACCGGGAAGGCATATCGGATTGATGTAATCCCGTATGGCTAAGAGAGGCCTTTTGGTCTAAGTGGGGTGGCACCGCGGAGTAACCTTCGTCCCTTTGGGGATGAGGGTTTAATTGTTTTTTGCGGAGGGAATATTTTGCAGACAATTTTTGAACGGTCAGGCGAGGAAATGTGGGGGGATGGGCAGGGGGAGCATGTGGCTCTGGTACGTCGCTATGCGGTCGACCAATTAACCCCGATCTCGGCGTACTTACGGCTTCGTCCTCTGGGAGCCCACACCTTATTAGAGAGTGTGGAAGGGGACGACAAGATTGCCCGGTTTTCTTTCATTGCCGTGGGCGAGTGGGCCCGACTTTTGGAATCGGGCGGGCAGGGAATCTTGGTGAGCCAAGTAGGGACTGAGGTCGATGCCGACCCGCTCGCTCTTATGCGAAAGCAACAGGCCCGCCAAGCGATCGATGTGCCACGCTCGGTGGAGCTCCCCTTTGTCGGTGGAGCGGTGGGCTATTTCGGCTATGACTGGGTCCGCCTCTTAGAACATTTGCCCAGGCGTCATCAAGCCCGCGGTCCAGCTTGGGAATGGGTATGGCCCAAGGCGGTGGTCGCGTTTGATCATCGGCGTCAGGAGATCACCGTTATTGTCGAGACGCCACGCGACCAGGTGGACCAGGGACGCACCCGGCTCGAGATTTTGGTGGATGCTCTCCGTCAACCGCTGATGTTGGCAGAGCCGCGAGTTAGGGCACGCACCGAGGTCGAGTCGAATGTGACCCATGACGAGTATCGGGCCATGGTAGAAAGGGCTCAGGAATATATTCGGGCCGGTGACATTTTTCAGGTCGTGTTGTCCCAGCGGTTGAGTGCCCGCATCTCTGGTGATCCATTTAGCCTCTATCGACGGCTTCGGCATGTCAATCCATCGCCATATCTGTTCTACTTGGATACGCCACGGAGGATTTTAGCGGGCGCCTCTCCGGAAATGCTAATACGAGTCGATCAGGGGATGGCCGTGAATCGCCCCATTGCGGGAACCAGGCCACGGGGTATAACGCCTGAAGAGGATGCACGACTGTGGGAGGATTTGGTGCACGATCCCAAGGAACGAGCGGAGCACGTCATGCTGGTTGACTTAGCCCGCAATGATCTCGGTCGAATTTCCGAGTACGGCACGGTAACGGTGGAGTCCTTCATGCAAAAGGAACTGTACTCCCATGTCATGCACATGGTGTCCGAAGTGCATGGTCGATTACGTGCGGGAATGGACGCACTAGACGTGCTGGCCGCTTCTTTCCCGGCAGGGACCCTGACTGGTGCTCCCAAGGTACGCGCTATGGAAATTATTGAGGAATTGGAATCCACGGCGCGCGGGGCGTACGGGGGTGTGGTGGGATATTGGTCTCACCGCGGTGACATGGACGCCTGCATTACCATTCGAACCCTAGAAGTGGAGAACGACACGGCCTATGTGCAGGCAGGTGGAGGCATTGTGGCGGACTCGCACCCGGATACGGAATACCAGGAATCGCTAAACAAGGCGGCGGCTGCGCTCAAAGTGCTGGAGGCGGGCGAGGAGGAATGGCTATGATTGTGGTCATTGATAATTATGACTCGTTTACCTATAACTTGGTCCAATATCTGGGACAGATGACGTCCGTGGCAGTATATCGGAACGATAGAGTAACTGTCGACGCAGTGCGGGCCATGAAGCCGGCCGGTATTGTCATTTCCCCGGGGCCTGGGCGTCCTGAGGATGCCGGCATTTCGGTGGCGCTGGTCCATGAGCTCGGGCCCGAAGTGCCCGTCTTAGGCGTCTGCCTGGGTCATCAGGCGATTGCTCTTGCCTATGGAGGTCGGGTGGTGCCGGCCAGTCGGCTGATGCATGGAAAGGCTGATCAGGTTCACCATCAAGGATTGGGCATTCTCAAAAATCTTCCGACCCCGTCTTCGGCAGGCCGGTATCATTCGCTGATGGTGGATGTGGACGGGGTACCCGAGCTTCACGTGGACGCCGAGAGCGATGATGGCACGGTGATGGCCATTTCTCATCGGAAGTATCCGGTGTTTGGGATTCAGTTTCATCCGGAGTCGGTGCTCACCCCCGACGGGATGACGATTTTGACCCATTTTGTGGACGTAACGTTGGCGAAGGAAGGTGCGAGATTGTGAACCAGGCCATCCAAGAGAGTCTCGATTTATTGAGCCGCGGCCACTGTTTGGACGACCAACAAGCGTATCGTCTGATGGACGCCATCATGGCCGGGGACGCCACGCCCGCTCAAATCGGGGGCGTGCTCATGGCACTTCGCGTACGGGGAGAAAGCGTGGAAGAGTTGACCGGATTCGCCCGGGCCATGCGGGACCACGCCACCCCGATTGCGGTGCATCATCACCCTTTGATAGACACGTGTGGAACGGGCGGCGATCGGTCGTTTACATTCAACGTGTCGACTGTCTCAGCGTTTGTGGTCGCTGGAGCAGGACTTCATGTGGCGAAGCATGGCAATCGGTCGGCTACCTCTAAAAGTGGCAGTGCAGACCTGCTAGAGGCACTTGGAGTGAACTTTTCGGCTGAGCCCAACCGTCTGGCGGCCCTCATAGACGAGGTCGGGTTTGGCTTCTTATTTGCGCAAAATGTGCATGCCTCGATGCGGCATGCGGGACCTGTGCGTCGAGAGCTCGGTGTGCGTACGGTGTTTAACCTCTTAGGGCCGTTGACCAATCCTGCTGCTCCCGAATACCAACTCCTGGGGGTCTATGGGGCCGAGTGGGTGCGGCCGTTGGCCGAAGTGCTAGGGCGGTTGGGCGTGCGCCGAGCGATGGTGGTTCATGGGCACGGGGGGCTTGACGAGGTGTCGCTATCGGGTCCCACCCGCTACAGCCTGGTCGATCACGGCCGAATTACTGACGGGGAATTAACCCCAGAGCAGTTGGGTCTGCCGACCTATCCTCATGGGTCCTTTGTGGGTGGAGAGCCGGCCGTCAATGCGGCCATTTGCCGCGACATCTTAGCCCGTGGGTCGGGCGGGCCGTACTTGGACATGGTCTTGGCCAACGCCGGAGTGGCCCTTTTTGTCGGCGAACAGGTGGCCTCTGTAGAAGAAGGCGTGGTGCTGGCTCGGTCGGTTATCAAGGATGGGCGGGCAATTGCCGTGTTGGAGCGGCTCATTCAGGCCTCGCAATCGCGCACGCGGAGGGACGCCTAATGTTTTTGGAGGCTATTGTCAAACGGGTAGACGAACGAGTGGCTGAGCTTCAGAAAGACGAGGCGCGCCTTTTGCGTGAGGCCAGCGGTAAGCCTTCCGTGCGTTCGCTGGTCGCGGCGTTGCGCCCTTTGTCGGCGCCTCCGAGGATCCGTATTATCGCGGAGTGTAAACAAAAGTCCCCGTCTAAGGGCTGGCTTACCGATCGGTATGATCCGGCGGCCCAGGCCCGCCGATATCAGGAGGAAGGGGCGAGCGCCGTCTCCGTGCTCACGGAACCCGAATTTTTCGCGGGCCACTTATCCCACCTGGTGGCCGTGGAAGCGGCGATTCAGTTGCCGGTCTTGCGAAAGGACTTTGTCCGCGACCCCCTGCAACTGGTCGAGGCGCGTGCCGCCGGGGCCGACGCCGCCCTCTTGATTGTGCGCATTGTAGATGACAGTCGCTTACGCGACTTATACCAAACGGCCGCAGCCTTGGGCCTCGAGGTGCTGGTGGAGATTCACTCGCCTGAGGAGGCCGAAAGGGCACTCGCCCTCAATCCGGCCATCATTGGGGTAAATAATCGGGATCTTGATACCTTCGAAACCCGACTGGAATTTTCGGAGGAGATGGCGGGCGTCATCCCCGAAGGTGTGGTGCGCGTGAGTGAAAGCGGGATTCAGGGCAAGGACGACCTGGTCCGGATCCGCGACTGGGGTTACGATGCCTGTTTGGTTGGCGAGAGCCTCATGAAAGGAAGTTCGCTGTTACGTGAGCACGTCCGTTAAAATCTGTGGACTCACCGATGTGAATACGGCGCTGCAAGCCGCGGAACTGGGGGCTGATTTCCTAGGGGTGGTGCTCACCCAAAGTCGCCGGCAGATTTCTCTCACCCAGGCAGAGGATATGCTAACGGCCCTTTTGGGCATTCCGGTGGTAGGAGTGGGTAAGGACATGGACGAGCCCTTGTTTGAACGCCTGCTGGAGTTGCCGTTCTGGGGGATCCAAGTCCACGGGCACCCGCCCGAAGACTGGGTAGAGCGGGCCCATCGCTATGGGAAGCGGGCGCTTGCGACCTGGTTGGATCCGAAGGCGGATGTCGTGCTGTTAGATGGCCCTGAGCCAGGTAGTGGACGGCCACGCGATTGGGAACGACCGATCTGGGATCGGCCGCTATGGATTGCCGGGGGGCTCACACCTGAGAATGTTCAGAGCATGGTACGGGACTTGTCCCCCGATGGGGTTGATGTCTCCAGTGGGGTTGAGGTGGATGGGGCGAAAAGCCTTGACCGCATCGCCCGATTTATAGAGGAGGTTAGACGTGGCGACAACGAAAAACGTACCTGACCGCTATGGCCGCTTCGGACCCTTTGGGGGACGCTATGTGCCAGAAACGTTGATGCCGGCGGTAGAGGAACTAGACCGCGCGTATGGGGACGCGCGGCGCGATCCAGCGTTCCGCGCCGATCTCGCCGAATTGCTAAAAAATTACGTGGGTCGGCCCACTCCGTTGCGGCATGCCGAACAGATGAGCCAAGCACTCGGCATTGATGTGTTTTTGAAACGGGAGGACTTGAACCATACGGGTGCTCATAAAATAAACAACACCATTGGCCAAGTTCTGCTGGCCCGCCGGATGGGAAAAACGCGCATCATTGCCGAAACTGGGGCAGGACAGCACGGCGTAGCGACGGCCACGGCCGCGGCCCTGTTCGGTCTTCAGGCGGAAATCTATATGGGGGAAGAGGATGTCAAGCGCCAAGCGCTGAATGTCTATCGCATGAAGCTCTTGGGTGCCGAAGTGCACCCGGTGGAATCGGGCACCAAAACCCTTAAAGACGCGACCAATGAAGCCATTCGGGATTGGGTCACTAACGTGCGTGATACATTCTACGTTATTGGGTCGGTCGTCGGGCCACATCCCTATCCCATGATGGTGCGGGATTTCCAATCAGTCATCGGGAAGGAGGCCAAGCGCCAAATGCGCGCCTTGGGGGCACTGCCCACCCACATTGTTGCGTCAGTGGGAGGCGGCTCCAATAGTATGGGCATCTTCTATCCATTTCGTGACGATCCAGTCGAGTTGATTGGCGTGGAGGCAGCCGGCGAGGGTCTCGAGAGCGGCCGCCATGCGGCCAGCATTCAGGTGGCCGAACCGGGTATATTGCATGGCAGTCTGAGCTATTTGTTACAGGATGGTGACGGGCAGATTAA
This sequence comes from Bacillota bacterium, assembly GCA_021820165.1. The sequence continues at coordinate 9,398 of JAKADW010000008.1, read as the reverse complement.
GCCCGCTCATTCGATTTCAGCGGGCCTCGACTATCCCGGAGTGGGCCCTGAGCACGCCTATTTCCACCACACGGGGCGTGCCCGCTATGTCGCCATTCGTGATGACCAAGCGTTGCAAGCCTTTCACCAGCTCGCCCGCTGGGAAGGCATTATCCCGGCGCTGGAAAGCGCTCATGCGGTCGCCTGGGTGATGGAAGAAGCCCCTGAGCTCAAGAAACTCGGGGCGCGGGTGCTGATTAACGTGTCGGGCCGTGGCGACAAGGACGTCGACCAGGTGTTCCGCTATGAACGGGGGGAGCAGCCATGAGTACCATCGCGGAAGCATTTCGCAAGGGGCGGCCTGCCTTAATCCCTTATGTGACGGCGGGGTTTCCGGATCTGGAACGGCTACCGGGGTTAGTGAATGCCTTAACACGGGCCGGGGCTGATCTGATTGAGATTGGGATTCCGTTTTCTGATCCGCTGGCCGACGGACCGGTGTTGCAACAGGCGGCAACCGCAGCCCTCGAGCGGGGTACACGGGTCTCGTCCATTTTAGAAACGGTGTCGAAAATTGCGCCCACCGCCCCGCCACTGGTTTTCCTCACCTACATCAACCCGGTGTTCCATTATGGTATCGCGCGGTTCGCAGAGCATGCCCGGGCGGCCGGCATCCAAGGCCTAATCATCCCTGATCTGCCTTGGGTCGAGGGACGGGATATGCGAAAGGCTGCTGAGAAAAGCGGGTTGGCGGTCATTCCCTTGGTGGCTCCGACATCCACGAGTGCCCATTTAGAGGCCATTCGCGAAGCCCAGGGTTTCGTCTATGGGGTTTCGGTCACGGGCGTGACCGGGATGCGCACCTCAGTCGATGAGGGGGTTGAGCCCTTGGTCGCGCGTGTGCGACAAGCGGTCAAGCTGCCGGTGGCGATCGGGTTCGGCATTTCTAGTCCTGAGCAGGCCGCCCGGGTAGGCCAGGTGGCGGATGGGGTGATTGTGGGGAGCGCCTTGGTTCGCGCGATTCAGGCAGATCCGGAGCGAGCGGAGGAGGTGGCATATCGCTTTACGAAAGCGTTGAGTGACGCGCTGCAGAATTTAACGACGAAGGCTTGACACTACTCTTCCGGTAGTGTAACATGCGGAGAAATTCCATACCCTAAAGCGATGACCGGGAAGAGGTCCGGAGTACGAAAATGCAGAGAGTCGGCGACTAGGTGAAAGCCGAACTTTCGTCCCGATACCGTACCCCCGCGAGTGTGCATCGAAATTATAGTAGAGAATCCGGCGTCCGGCCGTTATTCGGAGCAGCTGTGCTAGCAGCTGGCAAAGTGGGACCCCCAGGGGTCCACTTAGGGTGGTACCGCGAAGAAGCCTTCGTCCCTATCGGGATGAGGGCTTTTGTGTTGGTTGGTGGCATTGACGGAGGAAGGGTGAGCTAGGTGGGAGCGACAGAAACAGCGGATCCGGTAGCGTCCGCACGTAAGCCATATAAACTCGTCAGTCGGGATTTCCATCCCGACGACAGCGTCGTGCAGGTGGGCTCGGTGGGCTTTGGCGGCGAGAAAGTCATTGTCATGTCAGGGCCCTGTGCCGTGGAAAGTCGCGAGCAGCTGATGGCAACGGCCGAATTCATGCACAACGTGGGCGTGCCCGTGATGCGCGGCGGTGCCTATAAGCCGCGAACTTCCCCCTACAGTTTTCAGGGCATGCGCATTGAGGGCCTCAAAATGTTGGCGGAAGCACGGGAGCGCTATGGGGTGTTAATTGTGACGGAGGCCGTCGATCACGAGAGTTTGGCCAATGTTGCCGAGTGGGCAGATATCGTGCAAATTGGCGCGCGCAATATGCAGAATTTTGAGCTCCTCAAAGCGGTGGGACAATGCGGTAAGCCGGTCCTTCTGAAGCGCGGCATGGCGGCGACCATTGATGAGTGGCTTTTGGCGGCCGAATATATTGCCGCCCATGGTAACCTCAATATTATTCTCTGCGAGCGGGGCATTCGCACGTACGAGACCAAGACACGCAATACATTAGACATCAGCGCCGTTCCGGTGGTTAAACAGTTGAGTCACCTTCCCGTAGTGATAGACCCATCGCATGCCGCCGGCCAGTGGCAGTGGGTCACTCCCTTAGCGCGGGCGGGTGTGGCGGCGGGGGCTGACGGGCTTATCATTGAAACCCATCCCAATCCTGCCGAGGCGCTGTCAGACGGACCGCAAAGTTTGAATTTCCGGCACATGGAGGAACTCATGGAAGAGGTCGGACGGGTCGCTCGGGCGGTGGGGCGGCAAGTGTGAAGGTGGGCATCGTGGGGGTCGGGCTCATCGGTGGTTCGGTAGCCCAGGCGTTGGCCGAAGCTGATGTCCCGCTCTGGCTAAGCGACGCCGATCCCGCAACCGAAGCGGCTCTACGAGTGGCAGGGTTAGGAGTGGTGGCCCCGTGGTCGAATTGGGTGGGGGACGTCGACCAGGTGGTGATTGCCGCCCCCCTAATCAAGGTTCCGGCCCTTTTGGCGGCCATCGTGCCGGAAATGCGGCCCGGGGCCCAATTGATTGACCTCTCTTCGCTAAAGCTGCCCTTGGCCGGGGCGCTTCGGTCGGCCTCCGACCGGGTCGAAGTACTCGCTCTTCACATGATGGCGGGGCGCGAAGTGAGCGGCTTTCATGCCGCCGATCCCCACCTATTTCGGGGGCGGCCGCTGGCGGTGGTTGACATCGGCGCCGGCTTTCCGGCTGCGGAGGCCGTGACCTTTTGGGAGAGAAATCTCGGGACAGAGCCGGCTCGATATTGGTCGGCGAGCGATCATGATGCCCAGATGGCGTGGGTGAGCCAACTTCCCTATCTTGCCTCTCGCGCGCTACGGATGGCGGTGGAACAGCACTTCAACGGGGAGCCGGAATTAATCGGGCCAGGGTATCGGGATACCATCCGGGTCGGGACAAGCCCGCTGGCTCCCATTGAGCCCTTGTTATGGGCCAATCGCTCGGCTGTCGAGCCAGCTCTGGCCGCATTGGCGGCCGAGCTTGACCGTTGGCGAAAAATCTTTCAGGACGGGTCCTGACCGGATTCCTAGGGGGGAGATCGTGGAACTTACAGTATGGCCGGAACGATTAGACGGGCGCGTAACAGTCCCGGGGGACAAGTCTCTTACCCATCGCGGGATCTTAATGGCAGCCCTAGCCGAGGGGCCGATGGAGCTTCGCGGTTGGCTGGATGCGGCTGACACCCGTGCTAGCCTTCGACTCGCTCAGGCGGTGGGAGTTCGGGTGGAGGCCGTAAGGCCGGGATTTTTGCAGCTCGTTCGTCAAGGCGCGCTTCATGAACCGAACGGTCCCATTGACTGTGGCAACTCAGGCACCACCATGCGGCTTGGTGCAGGGCTAGTGACCGGCATCGAGGGGCTGAGTCTCCTCACGGGCGATACTTCATTGAGTCGGCGTCCCATGGCACGGGTTGCCGAGCCATTACGGCAGTTGGGTGCCACAGTACTTACCCGCCGCTCGGGCACCGCGCCGGTGGTCGTTTGGGGCGGAAGCACGAAAGGCGGCCGCGCAGAGCTCGAGGTCGCGAGCGCCCAGGTGAAGTCGGCGTGCCTTTTGGCCGGGATACGGGCGGAAGGGCCGGTTACCGTGCGGGAACCGCGACCTACGCGGGATCATACCGAACGGATGATTCGCGCCATGGGCGGTGAGATTACTGTCGATGGGGGAGCGGTGACAGTCTTTCCGGGACCACTGGAGGCGATTTCCTTTGCCGTGCCGGGAGATCCGAGCTCGGCGGCATTTTGGGCGGCCATGGCGGCTTTGCGGCCTGGTCGGCAGATAGTGCTAGAGAACGTCCTATTGAACCCCCGAAGAACCGGGTTTTTTCGCCTACTGGCCAAAGCGGGAGCGGATGTCACAATGATTGAACAAGGCGATATCCCGGAACCGTGGGGACAGATTGTCGTGACCGGCGGCCCCTTAAAAGCGTTTCAGCTGGGCGCCGATGATATACCGGCTATGGTAGATGAAGTGCCGTTGGCGGCTCTCATTGCAACCCAGGCTGAAGGGACATCAGAGATTTCGGGGGCAGACGAGCTTCGAGTGAAGGAAAGCGACAGGATTCAGGTGACCTACACCATCCTCAGGGCCTTGGGAGCCCGCATAGAAGAGCGGTCGGATGGCTGGTCCATTGACGGAATTAGCCCTCTTCGGGGAGGGCCGGTCGATGCCCGAGGAGACCATCGCATGGCCATGTTGACGGCAGTGGCCTCCACAGTGGCTGAAGGGTCGATTGATCTCAAGGGGGAGGAAAGCGTGGCCATTAGCTATCCGGACTTTTTCAAGGAATTTCTGACCCTTAAGGGCGAATAGGGCCCTGGGGTGTGGACCATACTGACAACGGCACCAACTGCTCCCAACGGTTGGTACCTTCCGGTTTCTCCTCTCCCATTGTAGCCCGCTCCCCGGCGGGCTACAGATTTCACCGCCGCACCGACATTGGTGAGAGCGGTTGAGGCCCTACCCGTCACGGGACGCGAGACGGCGGAAGACCAGGCGGGGAACGGCAAAGCCAACCCCCACCGCCCCTAGACCCAAGATAATGCTGGCCGCCAGATAAGTGAAGGCGGTTGGTATAGCACCGCCGGTAAGGAGGCTGTAGGTGCCCATCATAAACGTGGAAAAGGTGGTGAACCCACCCAGGACGCCAACGGCCCAGAAGAGTCGCCCCCGCTCCTTGAGAAGGCTGTACTCGACCGCCAGTGACATGACGAGCCCCAGGAAGAAACTCCCTGAGAGGTTAATGACGAAGATGTTGGTGGGGAAGAGGTATCCGGGAATGAGTGCGATCAGCGCCCAACGGGCAAGAGCTCCCAATCCACCTCCGATGGCGATGAGACCGATGTTTTTCATAAGGCCCTCCCGATGATAAATCCGGCGGTCACCGCCAAGAGACCAACCACAATGCTCAACAAGAGGTTTAAGCCCGCTTCCAGGTACTCTCCCGCTTGGAGGAGGGTGATGGTCTCGTAGCTAAAGCTCGAAAAGGTGGTGAAGGCGCCAATGAAGCCCATGTCCAAGAAAAGCGTCCAACGACCGCCGAGAGTGGAACTTTGGGAGGCCACCAGGCCGATCAGCAAGGATCCGAAAATGTTGACAACAAAGGTCCCGAGAGGCCAGCGAGCCCGTGCTGTTTGATTGATCCAAGAACTCAAGAGAAAGCGAGAGGTGGCTCCCAGCGCCCCGCCCAAGAAAACGACTACCCCATTTAAGATGATGACCATCGTCACCCCTTTTAGATAGGCTTAGAGTCAAAAAAATCACTGACTCTCCTGCATCTCCGAGCCGTGCCCGGATTTCTAGGAGTCATCAGCGTTGTGCGGTTCGCCCGTCTTCAAGGGCCGGCAGATCTCCATTGCCAGTGTCATTATACGATACCCGTCACCTCTTGGGATAGAACGACTCACGGGGGCCGAGTCATATCCTTGGGCGTCATCCCTTTCGCTAAGAAGTATGGGAGCGGCGTCTCCAATGCACAATACTTTCGAGCTCAGAGCCGGGACGAAAAAATTCCTTACGTACCCGTAACAAGAATCTTGATCCAATCGGGCAAGCTTCTTAATATGGGAGATGGAATCCGGCGGAGGAAGTGATGATCCATGCCCATTCATGGACCGGACGAACCGGTGTACACGATTGGCGTGATGGCCCGGCTGGTTGGGGTCTCGCCGCAGATGCTTCGGGCGTGGGATCGTGAAGCGCTGGTTTGCCCACATCGAACCGATACGAATAATCGGCTATACTCGGAGAATGACTTCCATCTTTTGATCCGGATCCGAGATTTAGCGGGACAAGGCATCAACCCGGCTGGGATCCGCGCGATTTTAGGAGGTGCCAGCCCTAAGGCTGGCCCTAAAGCGAGGGTGACGACATATGGCGAAAGTAGTAGGCATTGATCTAGGGACAACCAACTCGGTAATTGCGGTCATGGAGGGCGGACAGCCCACCGTGGTTCTGAACACGGAGGGCAGCCGACTTACGCCCTCGGTGGTGGGGTTTAGCAAAAATGGCGAACGCTTGGTCGGGCAGTTGGCCCGTCGTCAAGCGGTCATGAATCCGGAGAATACCGTGTTTTCTATCAAGCGGTTTATTGGCCGCCGTTTTGATGAGGTGAGCGCCGAGCGGGAGCGCGTACCCTATAAGGTGGTGAGTGGCCCCAACAATCAAGTACGGGTCGAGCTCCCAAACGCCGGGGAAAACCTGACCCCGGAGCAAATCTCCGCCATGGTCCTGTCGAAGTTGAAGGCTGATGCGGAGAAATATTTAGGCGAGAGCATTACCCAAGCGGTCATTACCGTGCCGGCCTACTTTAACGACGCTCAACGCCAAGCCACCAAGGACGCCGGGAAAATTGCCGGCTTAGAGGTCTTGCGCATTATCAATGAGCCGACGGCGGCCGCTTTGGCATACGGCTTGGATAAAAAGAAGAACGAAACCATTCTCGTCTGGGACTTGGGCGGCGGAACTTTCGACGTCTCGGTGCTGGAGGTCGGTGATGGTGTCTTTGAAGTGAAATCCACCTCCGGCGACACGCACTTGGGCGGTGACGACTATGACATGAAGCTGGTCGATTACATCGCCAGTGAGTTCCAAAAAGAAACCGGGATTGACCTTCGCAAGGACCGACAGGCGTTGCAGCGCCTCATTGAGGCAGCAGAAAAGGCCAAAATTGAGTTGTCCTCGGTCACCGAGACCCAAGTGTCGTTGCCCTTTATTACGGCCGACCAAACCGGTCCCAAGCACCTGGAACAAAAAATTACCCGGGCCAAGTTCGAAGAGCTCACCCAAGATTTAACGGAACGTTGTGTGGGTCCCTTTAAGCAAGCGTTGACAGACGCCAAATTGAGCGAGAGTCAGATTGATGAGGTAATCCTGGTTGGAGGTTCCACCCGTATGCCGGTGATCCAAGAGTTGGTCAAGCGGCTCACCGGTAAGGAGCCGCACCGCGGGGTCAACCCGGACGAGGTGGTGGCCATCGGAGCGGCCATTCAAGGTGGAGTTCTGGCGGGCGAGGTGAAGGACGTCATTTTGCTTGACGTCACCCCACTATCCTTAGGAATCGAAACCCTAGGCGGCGTGTTCAACAAGCTCATTGAGCGCAATACCACCATTCCGACCCGAAAGAGCCAAGTGTACACGACGGCCGCCGACAACCAGACTAGCGTAGAAATCCACGTGTTGCAGGGTGAACGGCCGATGGCGGCCGACAACCGGACACTGGCCCGCTTTAGCCTGACGGACATTCCGCCGGCGCCCCGAGGCGTGCCCCAAATTGAAGTGACCTTCGACATTGACGCGAACGGCATCGTCAACGTGTCCGCGAAAGACTTGGGTACCGGTAAGGAACAGCGGATTACTGTAACAGCCTCGACTCAGCTATCCAAGGACGAGGTCGAGCGGATGGTCCAGGAGGCCCAGGAAAAGGCCCAGGAGGACGAACGCCGGCGCGAAGTGGTGGAAGCCAAAAACCGCGCGGAATCCCTGGTGTATGCGACCGAGAAGTCGCTAAAAGATCTCGGCGATCGGGTTAGTGAGTCGGACAAGAGCGACGCGGAGGCGGCTATCCAAACGGTGCGCGATGCCTTAAACGGTGACGACAAAGAGGCCATTGACCAGGCGCTCGCCAAATTGGAAGCCAGTGCCCATAAGCTTGCCGAGCAGCTGTATCAGTCGCAGGCCAGCGGAGGGCCTACCTCAGAGCCTCCGGGAGACCAGGCTGGGAACAACGATGAGGATGTTATTGACGCCGATTTCCGCCCCAGTGAATGAGGCACGGCTTGGTGATGGAGACTACAGGCGAGGCGCGTCCTCGCCTGTGGTCGTTGCTGGGAGGTGGTGAGAATGGCAGCCCTCAAAGACTATTACCAAATACTTGGCGTAGGGGAAAAGGACGATGCCGCGACCATTAAGAAGGCCTATCACCGTCTCGCGCGCCAATATCATCCGGACGTCAGCGGCAAAGCTGGCGAGGAAAAGTTTAAGGAAATCAACGAAGCCTATGAGGTACTGTCTGACCCGAAGAAGCGCCAAGAATATGACCGCATGCGACGGGGCTATGCGGAGCATCAGTCGCGTCGGCATGGAACTGGATTCGACCGGGTAAGCCACGAGTGGTCGCCGGAAGACCTTGGCGGCTTCGGTTCGATTTTTGATGATTTGTTTTCCGGGGTGGGGTTCGAGCCTGAGTCGGATCCGGTTCCGGAAGAGTCGATCACCATTACCCTGGAACAGGTGATGCAAGGAACAACCGTCAATCTGACCGTGAATGAGATGCGTCCTTGCGTGGTCTGTCATGGGCGCGATCGCAGTTGCCCTCGATGCGGGGGGATTGGTCAAGTTGCGGAGCCCCGGCGCTTTGACGTTAAAATTCCTCCAGGGATTGAGGAGGGCGCCATCTTACGGGTGGGGGACCACGCTCGGCTTCGCATTGAGGTCGCCCCTCACCCTCGTTTTCGGAGGCAGGGCGATAACCTCGTGGGACAATTGATGGTGGCAGTGCCACTGGCGGCGGTGGGCGGTGAGCTCTCGATTCAACCGCTGGCGGGTAAACCGGTGGTGGTGACCGTTCCTCGCCACGCCAATCACGGGAAGTTATTGCGTCTTAAAGGACTGGGGTTGCCTCACCGGGGGACCAAGACGCGAGGCGATTTACTACTAGAAATCACGCTGAGGTTTCCCGAACCATTCACGGCGGAGGATGACGCCTGTTATCACCAATTGCTGAGTTTGCACCATGAAGTGGGAGGAGAGATTCATGCGCCTCGATAGGTTGACCGTCAAGTCTCAAGAGGCCTTGCAGGAAGCTCAGAACATGGCCCGCGAAAGGCAAAATCAGGCCGTGGGCGAGTTGCACCTGCTACTGGCCCTCATACGCCAAGAGGATGGCGTGGTCAAGCCCCTTTTGGAAAAACTTGGTGTGCCGCTGGCACCCCTAACCACGCGGGTGGAGCAGGGGCTCTCCCGAATTCCCGCCGTTAAAGGGGTGCAACCAGGGGCCTTCTTGACCCCCGAGCTCATTGACGTGATTGAAGACGCGGAACGCCGGGCAGAGGCTCTAAAAGACGAGTATACCTCCACTGAGCACCTGCTCTTGGCGTTGGCGGCAAGAAAGGGTGGACAGGCGGAAACTATTTTAAAGGACTACGCCGTGAGCGAAGATGGATTGACACGAGCCCTCAAGGATGTCCGCGGGAGCACCCGGGTAACCGACCCCAATCCCGAGGACAAGTATCAAGCCCTGGCACGCTATTCGAAAGACCTTACCGATTTGGCCCGTCGGGGTAAACTGGACCCCGTCATTGGCCGCGACGAGGAGATTCGGCGGGTCATTCAAGTCCTGTCGCGGCGCACCAAGAATAATCCGGTTTTGATTGGCGA
>JAKADW010000300.1 GCA_021820165.1 Bacillota bacterium | reverse complement strand
TCGAACGGGTGGCCAGCGGACGCACCTGGTCGGTGACCACCACAATCTGAAACCAAACTTCCGCGCCCTCAACCAGCCGCCACTCGAAGAAGTCCTCATGCGGCGAAAAATCCGGTCCGCGCCCGAACAGCGTCGAATAGAACTTAAGCCCATCCGTCACACTTCCCACCTGAAGTTGCCAGGTTACTCCACCGTATGGCATGACGGTCCCCCTTCTCTATGCCCATGTATGGCCCAGAACTTCGTCTAACAAGCGGAGAAATCCTGCCAGGCCAGAACATGGCCAAGAAGACCTCAGGAGCCCGGGCGTTGGTTCCGATATCCTTAACGCCGCATGGCCAGAAGCACCGCCCCCAAGGTAATCAACCCGGAGGCCCCAAAGCGCTTCCATCCCTCGATCTCCTTCAGGAGAAGAACGCCTAACATAGTAGCAAAGACGATTCCGATCTCTCGCATGGGAGCGAGTCGGGCCACCGGCGCCATATGAAGGGCGGTGAGAAATAGCAAGTACCCACCCGGGGAGATAACCCCACCGACGACGATGGTTTTCCAATGGGCGACCCATTCCCTCTTGATGGTACCGGACCGCATCGCCCACCAGGTTAATGCCATCAGATTCCCGATATTGCTGCCGTCGTTAAGGGCTACGGCCGGAACGTCATGAAGGGCAACCTTGTCGAGCACCGTGTAGGCGGTAATCGAAAACCCCACCAAAAGGGCCAGCCAGATGGCCTTGGATGGTCCTCGTAAAGATGCCGCTGGGGAACGTCGCCACTCGCCCAGCATCCCAATTCCAGCGAGGACCGCGGCGATGCCCAGCCACCCTAGACCGGTGAGATGCTCGCCCAGCAGAGTTACCCCCAAAACTGGCACCATAAGGGGGCTGACGCCTCGCATCAAAGGATACACCTGAGACAAATCCCCGAGAGAATAGGTGCGCGACAACAAAAGCACGTACGTTGCATGAGCGGCGACGGCCACTATGAGCAGCATCCATCCCCGCCCGGGGATAGGATGAAGACCAATGGCGGCCACCGCCCACGGCAGGTACAAAGCCACCGCGACCCACTGAAATGACCACAGGAAGACCCCTGGGTTGAAGGCCCGTTTGGCCAAGAGATTCCATATCGCGTGCAGAAGCCCAGACACCACCACGAGGATAATTGCCAGGGAAAACATAAGGAGCCTCCTCTTGGGAGACTCTTCAGGGATCCGCCAATTTAGCCCAGCGCATGGCACCATAAAAGGACCACGCTCGGTAGTTGGCGACCTTCTTCTATCCGGACTGTACCGTCGGCACGGGATTCTCACCCGTTCCTGCGTTCGGTCACTCGTTTTATGCGAGAAACCGGCGGCTCGTGGGCTTAGCAAGCGCTCTGCATCACCACCGATCGGGAATTGGCCCATGGCCTCACCCTGCCCTGAAGGTCTATGGAATTGGATCTAGAATAGCATACGTTTTTACAGATCCGGCACATCGGACGACGCCGGCCAGCGAAACACGCTATCGAGGGTTAAAACGGTGACAAGGCCTGATGTTCGGCATCGGGGCGAGCAAAGCGCTGGGCCGCGCCGGGTCCCAAACAAAGAACAGAAAGCCATAAACCTCCGGCCATGGCGATCATCGACGTCACCGTCATCATGAGCCGCACCCCATCGGCGTGGGCCAAAAACCCACCGGCCAATATTGCCGCCACAATGAGACCGTTCTGACCGGCTTGGGTCGTCCCGAGAATGCGCCCCATAGATCCGGTGGGCAGCGAATCTTGGAGATAAACGCTCAGTCCGACATTGGCCACAGATTGGAACACGCCCAAGAAAACTAGCGCTATGGCCGCTTCCCCAAATGTGCCGGAGCGGGCATAGAGGAGATAGCTCGCGGCACTCAACACCACGCCGGTTCCCAGTGCCAGGCGCACCGGCAATCGTGACCCCAGCACGTAGCTCAGCAAGGCGCCTACGACGTATCCGATGCCGGCCACACTAACCAGATACCCGTGCCCCGGCCGACTGAGCCCGAGCGCCGAACGGGCAAACACCACCTCCTCCGCGTCCGCTGCCGATCCAAAGATGATGTCCGGCCATGACTCCCAACACCACGCGATTGGCCGCTAAGAAGGTCCGCACCCGCCTAAGGTCGTTAGCCCAACGCGCCGTTCCCTTATCCGGCCCTTCTTCCCCGGAGTTGTCGGGATTAATGCGCGGAAGTAAGAGCAGCGAGACCGCTGAGGCCAGGAAAGTCGCGGAATCGAGCCAAATCGCCGTGCCCGGCTTGCCATGAATCAGCAATAGTCCCGCTAGTGCCGGACCCAAGACCAGCGACCCGTAAGCCAGTAGTCCTCGCAGGGCACTGACCCGTGCCCAGTGGGAACGTGGAACCAAAAGCTTCACGTAGGAGGCCAATGCGGCCGTAAATAGGGCGTTAGCGCTGGCCGCCAGAAAGATCGCGGCGTCGATCAAAACCAGAGGCCGCAACAGCGGAATGCATCCGATGAACACCGCACTCGCAAGGTTGGCGGTCACGAGACTAAAATGCCGATCCCAGCGGTCCGCAAGACCACCCAACCAACTACCGACGACAAGGCTAGCCAAGGGCGGCGCCATCCAGAGACCGGCAACGGCCACCGACGAGTCTGTACGGGCCAATACCCAAACGTTGAGAGCCACCAGATACACCTGGTCGCCCAAGACCGAAATGCCGAGCCCTGCCAACAGCACCCACACGGCCCATCGGGCGTTCATGAGGCGCCGTCCTTCGCGTCCCCGGCCGGAGTGAGGCGGAACGCGACCTGATAATCCCGCGCGTCCCCCTTGGGTCGACGCTGTTCCCACG
>JAKADW010000007.1 GCA_021820165.1 Bacillota bacterium | reverse complement strand
CCGATCCTGCTTTTCAAGCCACAGCAATAGCACGATGGCGATAGACCAGGCTGCCATGACGGTCATCGTTCCATCGCCTCCTTGCGCACCTTAATGGCGAGTATCCAGGTGACGACTCCGGTAGAGACGCCCACCACGAGTAGGGCGGCCTGGCCCATCAAGGTGTTGTGAAGCGCCTGATAAAAAGAGGGAATGAAGAATCGGAATACGGCTACGACCCCAACCGGTGCCAGAGCCAAGATACGCACCGTGGCCCGCCTGGCCTGCTCTTCCATTTGGCGTACGTAGCGCCGGGCTTGCCCCTCCTGGATGCTGCCCGCACCCCAGGCCAACAGCGGTTCTAAATCCCCTCCATGACGACGGACGATTGATGTCACCGTCGATACTAAGGTGAGGGACCGAACCTGAAACGCATGGGCTATCTCGCTTAGGACCTCCTCAGCAGCATCCCGGGTGCCGCGGCGGGACCGATATCCCATTTCATCCAAGGCACCCGCTAAGGTGCCGCGAACCCGCCACAGCTGACGTAATCGCTCCAAGAACACCAGCGACTGAAATTCGTCGGCATCCCGCTGTTTTTCATAACGCTCAGCTTGGCCAAGGGCGGTAAACCCTAAGCTTGCGATGAGGCTGGCCGTCACGGCGACCCCGTCCCGCATGCCGATTCCCACCCCCCAACCGACGGCGGCAAAAGCAAACGGCCACCGGCGAAGCCATAGCCAGACAGCCACCCCCACGGCCGTCGACCAAGCCAATGCACTCATGAAGCACCCCCAGTTCGGACGAACCTCTGGCCGTCCCACTGCCAAAGACGCGTTAATCGATGCTGCGAGACCTCGCCAACCGATTCCACCCGACGCCTTCCCGATGGCTCCCGGACTAAGTAAATGAGAATGTCTAGGGTATCGAGAATCTGTGCTTCCAAGGTTTCGAACGACATCCCCTGAGCCCCCTGCAAGGCCATCCGAGCCAAACGCTGTACCGTACGGATATCGGATCCAGCGCTGTGTACCGTCGAGAGACTTCCCGGGTGACCGGTCGCCATCGCTTCCAGCAAGTCTAGCGCCTCCGCCCCCCGAACCTCCCCGACAATAATGCGGTCAGGCCGCATGCGAAGAGCGTTTACCACCAGCTGGCGGACAGTCACTTGACGGTGAGCCTCAAGTCGTACGGTATTTTTGTGCCCCAGGTTGAGCTCCCTCACATCTTCAATGGTCACGAGTCGCTCGTGCTCCGGGATAGCCTCGGACAGTAGGCGGAGGAGAGACGTCTTGCCGCTGCTGGCGCCCCCGGCGACCACAATATTGCGGCGCTCGCGAACCCACCGGACCAAGTCCTCCCAGAGAGCGTCCGATAGTGAGCCGCGGCTCAAGTAGTCCGATAGCGACAGCGCCTTAGCCGCGTGCCGACGAATGCTGATCGCAGGAACTTCCGACACTGGGGGAATCACACAATGAATCCGGGATCCATCGCTCAGTTGCGCATCACAAAGCGGCACCTCAGTATTGAGCTCCCGGCCCGCCCGATTAGCTATCCGACGGGCCAGATCGCTCACCTCATCCACATCCACCAAGTCAACCTGAGCGTCTTGAATACGGCCATCGCACTCAACAAACACGTCGAGCCCATTAACCATAATTTCAGTGATGCGCTCATCTTGCAATAGTGCGTCCAATGGGCCCAGTCCAGTGAGGCGGTTAATAAGCGAACGCCGATAGAAGGCCGCGAGATGCGCAGGACAATCTAGGTCTTCTTCGATGACCTGGTCCAGCGCCTGCTCGAGTTGCTCCACCCGCACACGGTCCCAGACCAGATGCCGGGTGACCTCAGGAAACCTAGACAGTAACGCTTGGTGCCAACGCGCCAAGGTTGGCTCCAAGTCGGCCCGCTCCTCCCCAGCCTGGCTTTGCCAGGCAGCGGCAGCACTGGGCTCTGGATTAAAGCGAAAGGTTGACATTATCGTCCCTTCTTTCTCGGATTGAACCAGCGGCGCACGCCACGCTGGGAGGTCGTTTCTGGCCTGTTCGAACCCCCCTTCTGGTGACTTTCCAAAAGGTCTCTCTGTAAAACCACAATGTCTAGGCTTGGCCGATAAAGGTGGCAAAAATCACGGCTATGGCTGATGACTGATGCTGGGGCCTCACTGCTGGTCCAGAACACCACCTGCGTGAGCCGTTCCAGGGCAGTGGCCACCTCTTTACGTCCCATCTGACTTCCGAGATACCATCCCTGCCAGGGCCACCGTAGTTGGAAGGCCCGATCCAAGTCTGCCCGTTCCGGGGCGGCTGTCCCCGGTCTCCAGGGCGGCGGGGCGGGAATGAGGGGAGTGCCTTCTATCAGTACCGGTTGAAACCGTTCGAAGGAATAGTCGCTCCGGTCATAAAGGCGCGGATGTAGCGTAAGCGAGAGTGCAGCGAGGCCGGCATCGAGGTCCACCCACCCGCCTCCGGGACCAAACTGCTCTGATGCCCACTTCCCCATCTGCCCCGCCATTCGATCGACGCTCTCATACGGAAAAAGAGCGATCACGCCAAAGCATCTCTGAAGCGTCACGGGGGGACGTTCTTTGGCACTCCACCACTCTCTTAGACGAGCCGCGTCAATCTCACCCCGCCAAATGTCGGCTATCTCACGAAGACGGTCCAGTGCAGGGTGCTCAAACTGTTCGCTCACCCAGAGCACCACGCCCGCTTTTACCAGGCGGCCTCGATGATTGAGAAGCCAGTCCAGGGCTTCGGGAAAATCAACCACCTTTTCCCCCACCAGCAGCGCATCGGCTTCATCGATGCGCTGGAATGCCTCCGCCCAGGTCCCCACCCCCACCACCTCAGCGGGGGCCTCCTCAAGGAGAAAGCTATCCAGGCCCGCGTGCCCGCTCACCACAATTCTCATCGCTCGATCCCGACCAATTCCACGCGGCCCTGGTGGCTTATTCGCTCGAAGGTCAGAGCCCGGGTGAGCGTTAGCATCACTCTTACGCCCACCCCGTTGGTCACACCGGCGACCTCGGCCGGACCGGACTGCCAAATCAGCTGGCCTTGGGACCCGACAACTAAAATGTCGACCGGATTGCCGACGGTGGCGACGTTGGCGTCGGCGCCATCCGTGGGAGTAACCGCCACTACCACGTTTGATGAAGGCGCACGACCGACGGCTGTCGGCGAGAGTATTTCTCCGGTAAAAAGCGCCGTCCGGCTGTAACCCAATAATGCCGACGTATTCACGGGCCGCATGGCCGTCGACCGAACAAAGCGAATGTCTTGTCGGGTGATCCGCGCGCCCGGCGGTAGATTCTGGCGGACAACGGGTACCATCATGGGCTTCGGCGGTCTGTGCGCCGACAAGCTGAGCGACAAAAACACCACCGCGGCCACGGCAAAAGCCAGCATTCCAGCCCGTTCCTCCAAGCGTTCTTTAAGTTCCATACGCGTCATGCTGTGGTCCCTCCAATAGTTTTTGCTCCGTGGGCGATGCAATGACCCTGAGTGGCAGGTGATCGTCATCCAAGATCAAGAGCCCCTCACCAGGTGTCGCGGCGGAAATTAGCTCTACCTCGCCGTCGTGTAAGCGCATCAACTCCGCTACTTCCCGCACACTTTCGGCGTGCTGGCGTAACAACAGCACCATAGGCGCGTTGCGCAGGCAGACCTCAGCCGCGCGATTACGGGTAAAATCGCCGATGTCTTGTGATATGAGGCTTAAGGCGGTGCCCCACTTGCGTGCCCGGCGAAACAACTCCTCCAGGTAGGGGGCGGTATGATGGTCGGTGAGAAGCCTCCAGGCTTCATCGAAAATGACCAAGCGGCGCAAAGATTCCCGACCCATACGGCGCATCACCCACTCGGTCAACGCCAAGTACATGGGGCCCTTCATTCCCTCACTTAAGCGACTGAGGTCGAATACTTCAAACCGGTCATCCTGCACCGTGGGACCACCCGCGGCCAAAGCCCAACGGTCCGCGGCCCGGCGGAGGCGGTCGGCGGCGCGGCGCTCTTGTTCCGCCATTACCGCTACTAGCCGGTCGGCGGTGAGAATGTCTTCACCATCCAGGGAAAATCTTGAGGATCGCACACTCAGTAGGCGCCAAAGGGAGTCATGGACCGCCCCTCCGAACGTCTCCATCAGTTCCGGGGCCAACCGGTGTAAAAATCGCACCAGGAAATCCCCTTGCCGCTCGACTTCTTCGGGGGCCGAAACCCGCACCGAAAAGGGATCAAAGGGAAATCCCTGTCCCTGCCCCAATGTCCACACGGTGGCACCGGTGGCCTCAAGCCAGCGATATTCTCCTTCAGGATCCACAATAGTGACCCCCATGCCCCGATATCGAGAGCGAAGCGCCTCCAGTTTCGCCATGTAGCTCTTGCCGGCCCCTGACCAGCCGATGGTGATCGAGTGGGGAGAAGCCTGGTGGAATCGGTCGACAATCACGAGCGTGCGGCTCACCGGATTCATACCCATCAGTTGCCCATGAGGATGAACCACGTCTCGGGACGAGAAGGGGAACAGAGTGGCCCAAGCGCGGGAGTCCATCTCGCGAAGCTTGTCGCTGCCTTCTCCAAGCGGCAGCAGCCGCTTCAATCCCATGAGTTGCTGATACCGTAGGGGTCGAAGTGCGACCATCATCCCTTGGGCGAGGCTCTCAACCCGGTGGCAATTCAGCTCCAACTCTTCCTGCGTACCGCCCCACACCGTAATCGTCAGCCCTACCTCAAGCATGCGTGCATCACCTCGGGCGATGTCCCGGCGGACAGTTTCAGCGTCCTCCAAGGCGATGCTTTCATCCGCCCGGCCGATTTTTCCCTGAGCCCGGTCCGCTTCCACCGTGCCCCGGTGCCAAATCATGCGCCGGCTCATACTTTTCACCGCCTCTCCGAGGTCCACCGGCGCACTCCGTAAAGCCAACGTCAGGGGCTCAGCAAATCCGATTAAGGGCTCAAACCAGCCCGGAGCCACTTCCCGCGGGTATCCAACCACCGTATAGCAGCGCGCCCAAAGGTCACCCAGGTGGGCGCAATCGGAATAAAGGCGCAAATGGGAGGGCCATACCGCATCCAGGGGATCGGGCCGACGGGCTCCCCCTCTTATTAATCCCATGCCCAGTTCACCCCGGTTGGCAAACGGCGGCCGCCACCGAGACTGGCGAACAAAAAGCGAAACAGATCGTCTCGCTCGAGACTCTTGACGCGAATGCCCAACGGTTTTAGTCCCGCCGCCAACAGATCCCGGCGGCGTTCCAGCTCCCGTTCCGCCTCATCCCAGAGTACCTCGCCATGGCGGCGGGGACGCGTCCTGGTATCGACGCCTTGCCAGGAAAGGATGATGAAAAACCGCCGACGAACTAAATGCTGAACGGTCGCCGCCTCTTGGAGAAATTCAATGTAGTCGCCTAGCGAGGGCCGTAAGTGAGGCTCAATGTCCTCCTCGCCGCTCTTCAACTCCCCGAGATAGTCGTCCATCCGTAAGACGTCCGAGCGGACCAGAATCTCCACCGGGAAACTTAATCCGTTTAAAAATGCCGTATATGCATTGACCAACCGTTCCTGGTCCTTTTTCGCGCGAAGTCCAAAATTAATCGGAAGGGCCTCCAGCACCGCCGAATAGCGGTCTCGGCCAACCAAACAAATCCCGGGGCCGACGGCGCGAATAGGAAAGACTTGATTCATCCGAACTGCCATAGTATTTTCACCTCGTTATGAATATGGTCAAGCGGTTTCCTTAGGGAAGATACAAACGCGGTCGCAACCAAAAATTCAGAGCTCGCCACAGCCACTCGGGTAGGCTAGTGCCATCCATGCGGGCCAGTGCCATCGTAAGGCTCGCGGCTGAAATCAGTGCGATGGCAATAATCAGGGCATCGCGACTGGCATGAAATGCGCGCCAAGCCACCAAATCAAGAGTGCCACCGGCCATGACCCAGAGTAAGTCAGCCATGGTCAGGCCAAAGAGAATGGCCGGCTCCCTTTTGAGGGGAAGAAACACTGTGCGTGTCATCGCCACCGGCGGCTGACCCCCACTCCTGCCCCGGCCAGTCGGCGAAACTGAGCCGGGATCTTGGTCATGTACCAGAACAAGGCCAACTCCAGGAACACACTAGAAGCCCCAAGAGCATGAGACCCCATCATTTGTAGGGCCAACCAAAAGGCCCCGGCATGCACGGTTTGGACAAAAACCACGACCACGAGCTCCCGAATCAGGGTAGCGAGCGGTGCATCATCACGGCGAGTAGCCCAGACTAACGCAAACCAGGGAATCGCCGCGACCAACACATAGACCTCGATCATGCGAGCGGCGTAGAAGACCGCCAGGTAAAGCATTAAGAGGATGAGCGCGAAGGCCACCAACAGCACCACCAACGGCGAGAAAACTCCCGTTGGCGCCGCGCCTGCCTGAAGCTCGCTGGCGTTATAGACCAGCGAGGCCACGGCCCGGTCGTTCAGAGAGACCAACATGCGTACGAACCATAGGCCCGCCAATGCGATGAGGGCCGCCGTCACTAACCGCTCCAGCGAGTGCGACACAGGGAACCGGGACCTGGGAAGGGTAACCCCTGGCCACATGGAACCGATCATCATCACCACCACCACCAGACCCACAGACGCTAACGCCGTATCTCGACTAAAGTGATAGAGTGTGACCACCACATGGGGAAAGGGCAAAGGTGCGAAGATGGTGCGCTCGAGACCTTTTCTGGTCAGGGTAGCCAATTGCTGCCAAGCCCAGCGCGATAGATTGTCTACCACCCAGACGGCCGGGTCCAAGGTCGGACGGATACTCATGACACCACGTACTGGATCAACTGACGAATGACGTCGACCATGAGAACTAGTCCCAGTCCCATCGCTGCTCGCCCCATCAGTTCCTTACTGGCTTGAACGGCCCGGGGGTTATGCGACACCATGAAACGGATGCCGCCGTATACCATCACCAAGGTAAAAATGCCGCCCGCCAAGTCGGCCAGTAGTCCGGTCAATCGGCTAATGGCTTGTACAATCGTGCCGTCGGGCACTCCGACCGCCTCCCAAAAGAAAATCGGTGAGGTTGACCCTCACCGATATGGTAGCGACGCGGAGGCCGTGAATCCCTGTCTAAATTTTCGACCCTATTCGACAGACTTATATTTGTCGGAGCGAAATGTATGGCGAAATTTGCTGTTTTTCGCGCATTTCCCTCGCGTTTCGACAAATTTACAGGGTAGTTTTAGTCGCAATAAGACTAGCGGTGCCGCCTCTTGAGGCGCTCTCGCCGACGAGCTTCTGCTGCGTGAAAACGCTCCTCCTCCTCTGGCGTAGACAAAATCAAGGGGGGCACATCCACCGGATCCCCGTTCTGATTAAGTGCCACAAATGTGAGGAAGGCGGTCGAGGTCTTTTTTCGTTCGCCGGTGTCCATGTTTTCTCCGTAGACGTCGACCCCGACCTCCATGGACGTCCGCCCCACCCAGTTAATCTGGGCGACTAGGTGGACCACCTCACCGACTCGGATTGGATTCAAGAACTCCAAGCTATCCATGGATGCGGTTACGGCCACGTGTCCCGCGTGGCGGTTAGCAGTAATGGCTGCCGCGACGTCCATCCAATGCATGATCCGCCCGCCAAAAATGTTTCCTAACTGGTTCGAGTCTCCCGGCAACACTAATTCGGTCATTTCGGTACGTGACTCGGTGACTCGTTTACCCTCTAGCACCCAGAATTGCCTCCCCTGCATAACTCTGGCACGCCCAAGCAATGCTAAGCTCGCCATTCTCTTAAGGTGTTACCAGAATCGGCTCATGAATGCAAACGGAGGGAAACACTCGTGGGAATCAAAACACCCGGTCGTAGCCGCCCCCGAACCCGTCGAAGCCATCACGCCTTTCAAAAAGATCTGACCGCCTCCACGCTGACGCTTTTGACCATCGGCGGCATCATGGGATCGGGTCTCTTTATGGCCAGTGGGCTGGCCATTCGACACGCAGGACCTATCGCCCTAGCCATGTATGCCTTAGGCGCCCTGATGATGATTCTCGAAATTAATGCTCTTGCGGAAATGTCCATCGCCACCCCAACCCCAGGATCCTTCATGGTCTTTACTGAGAAAGTGCTCGGCCGGGGTTGGACCTTTGTCACGGGGTGGATTTTTTGGTTCTCAAGTGTCCTCACCATGTCTAGCGAGGTCACCGCGGCCGCGCTGTTTTCGCGCCTGTTTTTCCCCGCCATTCCCCTCTGGGCTTGGGCATTAGTCTACTCGGCGCTCATCATCGGCATTAATTTTCTGAGCGTCCGGGGCTTTGGTACCATCGAAGGTGTCATGGCGGGTGTCAAAACGCTGGCTGTCCTGTCCTTTATTGTCCTGGGCGTTCTGATGGCATTCCATATTCTTCCGACCCGCCACCCGGTCTCCCCCTGGACAACCTTAACCGGGCACGGAGGGTGGGTTCCAAACGGCTGGTATCATGCGTTACCGGCCATGATTCTCGTGCTGTTTGCCTATGCCGGCACCGGGGTGATTGGGCTCGCGGCCGCTGAAACCAAGCACCCCAAAGAGACCATCGGCCATGCCATTCGCAATTCCACCATTCTCGTCACCCTAATGTTCCTAGGCTCGATTGCCGTGATCTTGGTTCTCACCCCGTGGAGCATGCAGTCGGATGCGGTCAGCCCCTTCATCGTCGCCCTTCGCCTGAGCACGCTCCCCTACGCCGCCCTCATTATGGACATTGTGCTCCTCTTCGCGGTGCTTTCGACCATGAACGCGGCCCTCTATTCTAACGTCCGCGTCCTTTATGCTCTGGCTCAGCAAGGCAACGCCCCTCGCGCACTAGGCCGCCTCGACCGAAAGGGCATGCCCAGCCGCGCGATTTGGACCAGCGCCGGCCTTCTAGCACTCACGATCCTGTTGGCCTACGTACTACCCAAAAAGGCCTACAGCTATTTAGTGACCGCGACCGGATTTCAAGCCATGTTCATTTGGCTGATGATCTTGCTCACTGAACGCCTGTATCGCCCCTACTTAGAGAAGCACCATCCGGGTTCGCTGACTCACAAACTGTGGGGATTCCCTATCTCCACCTATGTCGTGATGGCTGTGGTGTTGTGCAGCATGGCCGTCTCCCCCTTTGCCCCGGGTGAATTGGTCGGGGCGCTAGTGGGATTTGGAGGCATTCTCGGGGCCCTTGTTGTCTGGCTTCTTGTCCGCCATCGCCTCCCCGAGACGCGTTAAACAGGAGGCAACCTCGACGTGGTCGGTACGAGGAAACATGTCCACCGGGATAGCCTTTAGAAGCTCAAAAGACGGAGAAAGCCGGAACACGTCGCGTGCCCAGGTGTCGGGATTGCAACTCACATAAATAATACGCTTTGGGCGCAGTACCCGGAGGCGATCAATGACAGCGACGTCCAATCCCGCCCGCGGTGGGTCGACAATCACGGCCTCCGGCGCCACCCTGGCCTCACCAATCCAAGCGTCAAGGAGCGCTTCCACTCGTCCCACATCAATGGTAATGTTGTGCCGCTGATTTAGCTGGAAATTCTCTTCCGCATCTTTTGCCGCGTCCGGGTTAATCTCGAGCGCGCGCACGTGCTTCGCCTTCCGCGAGGCCAGCGTGGCCAGTGTTCCGACGCCCGAATACAGATCCCACACGGTATCCACATCGTCCGGCAGAAACCCTAAGGCAGCCCCGTAGAGAACCTCCACTTGATGCGGGTTAACCTGAAAAAAGGAGGTAAACGACAAGCGAAATCGCATGCCTAAAATGACATCCTCGATCGTTCTTTGCCCTGCCAAGACCTCGGTGTGCTCCCCGAGCACCCGATTCGTGCGGTGCACATTGATATTGAGGCCGACACCCGAAATGCTGGGTACTTTTCGCCGAAGCGCCAGGGCAAGTGTCTTTAAGGCTGGGTGGCGTTCTTTCACCACCAGTAGCACCAACGCGTGACCTTCTCGTTGGGACGACCGGATCAAGAGGTGGCGGAGAACTCCCTCCCCAGTCTCTTCACGATAGGGAGGAATGCCGGCCTCGTTGCACAAGTCTTCGGCCACCGCCAACACCTCGTTCACCGAAGGGTCTTGAATGTCACAATGGCGTGCGGCAATCACTTCATGAGTTCCCCGCCGATAGAGGCCCAAGCGCACTCTGCCGGGCTCGCCACCAAACGGAAACTGTCCCTTGTTCCGATATTCATAAGGATTCGGACTCGGGCGAATCGGTTCGACGACACGGGTATCTCGTCCGGCGATTCGCTTCAAGGCCTCTTTGACACGATCTTCCTTGTAGCGGCTCTCCTCGGCATAGTCCCAGTGCTGGAAATTGCAGCCGCCGCATTGAAGGAAAATCGGACACCTTGGGACTTGGCGCGCCGGGGAAGCGGGCCCCTCAAGAGCCCGCAACTGGCCGCGCGCGAAGTTCCGCCGGAGTTCGGTCACCCGAGCATCCACCACTTCTCCGGGCAGTGCCCCGGGGATGAAAATCAAGCGCCCATCGGGCAAATGTCCGACCCCATCGCCTGCCTGTCCCATGCGCTCAATGCCAACAGTAACCGTCTTATAATTAGTCATTGGAGGTCACCCATCCCTGGTCGTCGATTGAAAGCGGCCGCCCCAGGGGGAGACTCCAGATGGGCTCCGAATGTCCTGAGGGAAGCCCCCACCAGACAGGAATGTGGTGCGTCGCCCCTACCTCCTTCAGAATGTCCTGGACCACAACATCGGAACCTTCCCCCGAAGGAAGACGGAGGTCGCCAAAGACCACCCCTTGGACCTTCTCGAAGACGCCCGCCAATCGGAGTTGCACGAGCATGCGATCAATGCGATAGGGTGCCTCGTTTACTTCCTCCAGATACAGCACCCGGCGGGTCCAATCGGGCTCGTGAGCCGTTCCCATCAAGGAAGCCACCAACGTCAAATTACCCCCGCACCAGGAAGCCGTCATGGAACCCGGATCGCCATCGAGTAAGGTTAACGGATAGGGGTTGATGGGCCCTCTGTGGCCGTTCAACAGACGGAAGAGACTATCCCGGGTGGGCGTCTGGCTCCAATCGCTTTCGGCATTCGGTCCATGAATGGTGGGCCAGCCGATGCGGCCCAAGGCGAGATGAAGCGCGGTAATGTCGCTAAATCCGACGACCGGCTTCGGGGCCAACCGGCCCACTTGATCCCAATTGACCTTATCCAAAATTCTCATCGCCCCATATCCGCCGCGGGCCGCCACGACCACGTCGACGTCGGGATCTGCCAGCGCCTCCATCAAATCAGAGGCGCGCTCCGCATCCCGCCCGGCGAAACCTAACGCATGGAAAGATGCCCCCATGTGCTCTCCCAGCGAGACCCGGTGGCCCCCGGCCTTCAGCAGCTGGATCGTTCGCTCGACTCGTTCTCGGTTCACCGCCCCGCTGGGAGCGACAATGCGCCAATGGAGGCCACTAGACATTTTGGTGGTCGCGCCGGATGGCATCCCGCAAGAGTTGATTCACGAGGTCCGGCTTAGCTTGACCGCGCGTGGCCTTCATTACCTGGCCGACCAAAAAGGCCAAGGCCTTATCTTTGCCGGAGAGGAAGTCTACCACCACAGCCGGGTTTTGTTTCAACACGTCTTCGACTACCGCCTGAATAGCTCCTTGGTCGGTAATTTGCGCTAACCCGCGCTCGTCCACCAATACCTTGGCCGTCTTCCCCGTGTCGAACATGGCCTCCAATACTTCTTTGGCCATGCGCCCGGACAAGGTCCCCCTTTGAATGAGCGTCAACAGTCCCACAAGCCCCTCGGGTCGCACCCGAGAGGTCTTAAAGCTCTCGCCGCGGCTATTGATAAGCCGCGCCAGGTCAGAGAGCATCCAGTTGGTGACCATCCGCTCATCAGGGAACGCTTGAACGCTTTCCTGCCAATATTGATAGGCATCGCGGTCCAACACTAAGACCTCGGCGTCTTTGGCGGGAATACCACGCGCCACCAAACCCGCCCGAATCGCGTCGGGAAGTTCGGGTAGATTACTTCGCATGTCCTCAATCCATGACGGGTCCAAAACCAAGGGAGGCAAGTCGGGTTCGGGAAAGTAGCGATAGTCGTTCGCCTCTTCTTTACTGCGTTGACTATAGGTGCGACCGGTTCCGTCGTCAAACCCGCGAGTCTCCTTGACAATCCGTTCGCCCCGAGCCAGCATTTCCCGCTGCCGGGATTCCTCGTACTCGATGCCCCGCTGAACATTCCGGATGGAGTTGACGTTTTTAATCTCCACCCGCGGTAAGTCTTCGAGGCTCCCGTGAAAGTCTCGGGGGCGCAACGATACGTTAGCGTCGCAACGCATCGAGCCCTCCTCCATCCGTAAGTCCGATATATCCAAATAGCTTAAGACCGCCCGAAGTTCGGTGAGATAGAGCCTCGCCTCTTCCGCCGAGCGAAGATCAGGCTCCGACACAATCTCAATTAACGGTACACCCGCCCGGTTCAGGTCCACTAAGGATCCCGTCGCATCGCCCAACCGATTACCCATGTGATTGAGTTTGCCCGCGTCTTCCTCCACGTGAATTCGGCGAATGCCAATTTTTCTGGTTTCGCCATCGCCGCGAGCAATGGACACGAATCCAAACTCGGCCAAGGGCTCATCAAACTGGGAGATTTGATAGGCTTTCGGCAAGTCGGGATAGAAATACTGCTTGCGATCAAATTTCGAGTATCGATGCACCGTACAATTCAGCGCTAACGCTGAGCGCACGGCTAGCCGAATAGCCTCCTGATTTAAGACTGGCAAGACTCCGGGCATGCCCAGACACACGGGACAGGTATGGGAATTGGGAGCCGCCCCAAAGCCTGTCGAACAGTTGCAAAATAGCTTGGTCTCGGTCTTTAATTCCACGTGAACCTCAAGCCCGACGACGACCTCATATTCCTGACTCATTTGTGCGCCTCCTCCGGCCAAAGCATCGGTTCTAGTGCCCCTTGCAACTCGCCTGCGAGAGCCAAAAGGGCCCCGTCGGCCATGGCCGGTGCCAGCAATTGCAATCCCACCGGCAACCCATCACCAATCCCCACTGGCAGGGAAATACCGGGAACCCCAGCCAAATTGGCGGTCACCGTGTAAATGTCGCCAAGATACATACGGATGGGATCGTCGCTCCGTTCTCCGAACCGGAAAGCCCGGTCCGGGGTGGTCGGGGTAACAATGACGTCCACCTCGTCAAAAGCCCGTTCAAAATCTTGGCGGATGAGAGTACGGACCTTCAACGCCGTCAAATAGTACTCATCATAGTAACCGGCGGACAGGGCGTGCGTCCCCAATAAGATGCGCCGCTTGACCTCGTCCCCAAATCCTTCGTCGCGGGTGGCCTCATACATGCCGAGAAGATCGCGCGCTTCAGTGCGCACTCCATAGCGGACACCGTCATAACGAGAGAGGTTGGACGATGCCTCAGCCGGGGCAATGAGGTAGTATGCTGCAATCGCATATTCCGTGTGCGGCAGGGAAATCTCCACTAACTGATGGCCCTGGTCACGCAATATGTGAAGACCCCGTTCGACCTCTTCTCGAACATAAGGATCGATGCCGTCTCCAAAATACTCTTTCGGCACCCCAACCCTACGCGGATGAGACTCGGTGTTACGGCTGCCTGAAGCATCCCGGATCGACGTGGAATCGTGAGGGTCGTAGCCTTCAATCACCTCAAAAACACGGTGGGCATCCTCCACGGTTCGGGTCATGGGACCAATTTGGTCGAGGCTGGACGCAAACGCGATCAGCCCATAGCGGGAGACCCGCCCATATGTGGGCTTAAACCCGACGATACCGGAGTAGCTTGCCGGTTGGCGGATCGAGCCCCCGGTGTCGCTACCCAAAGCCACAGGCACCATCCGAGCCGCTACCGCGGCTGCCGACCCTCCACTCGACCCTCCCGGTACGCGTTCCCTATCCCAGGGATTTCGTGTGACCCCAAAGGCCGAGTGCTCGGTGGATGAACCCATAGCAAACTCGTCCAAATTGGTCTTGCCAATAATAATCGCCCCAGCCTTGACGAGCTTGTCCACCACCGTAGCATCATAGGGCGACCGAAATTCGCCCAAAATTTTAGAGCCGGCAGTCGTCGGCATCGACCGGGTAACAATGTTGTCTTTTAAGGCCACCGGAACTCCCGCGAGGGGCCGTGCCTTTCGCTCCTCAATCGACCATTGATCCTCCAGGCGGGCTTGCTGCAACGCTCCGTCGGCGTCGACAAAAAGAAAAGCCCGTATATCCTCGTTGAGGGCACGAATGCGTTCTAAGTGTGCCTTGACGATAGCCGTGGCGGAAACCTCGCCTTGGCTAAATAGGTCATGCAACTCACCTGCCGAGCGCGTCCATAACTCAGGCATTTTCTTGCCCCCCGTCCATGATTCTGGGAACGACAAACATATTATCGGCGACCTTGGGACCATTTTTAAGGGCGTCCTCCACCGACAGCGATTCCCCACAAACGTCCGCCCGAAGCGGGGTCTCCTGCGTCAACACATGCATGGTGGGCTTTACATCATTCAGGTCCAATTCGTTCAACTTTTCCACGTACTCCAGCACCCGATTGAGGTCGTCTCGTACGGGTGCCAACTCGCCCTCGGTAAGGCGCAGTCGCGCTAGCCGGGCCACATGCAATATCTCGCTGTCCTTTAACTCCACCGGGTTCCCTCCCCTGCACATCCTGTAAATTATAGCACCAGCGCATGGTGCCCTGAAGCCTACTCCTTCGGTTCCTCCCCTAAGACTAAAATGTCTATATTGCTGGATAGCCGAAGCACTTCGTTAATGACGGAGCCTCGGGCAATCTCTTCCCAACGCGATCGGCGCGACTCACCCATGATAATCTCCGTAACGTGGTGCTCTTTCGCATAGTTCACCAAGGCCCGCGGCACATTGGAATCCTCAAGTTCCACGACGTGTGCCCCCAGTTTTCGGGCCAAGGACAGGTGTCCCTCGAGCCGTTCGGCGTCCGCTCGCGGCAGACCCTGGATGCCCTGAGGCAGGACGGTCACCACCGTGAGGCTAGCCTTGAGGCGCCGAGCACGCCGATATCCCCGGCGAATCAGCCGGGAGCCGTTGGGAGACGGCGTCAGCGCCACCAATATGCGGTCATGCGTCGCCCAGGGGCCGACAATGTCGTGATTATCCATGTAGTCCTCAAGCCGTTCATCGGTGTCGTCCGCCACGGCCCGGAGCGCCATCTCGCGAAGCGCGGTAATGTTGCCTTTGCGAAAGAAATTTTGCAGCGCATTGGCAACGGTGGCGGGCGGATAAATCTTACCGGCCTTCAATCGATCAATGAGAGAATCGGGGGTCAGGTCAATCAAACGGATTTCC
>JAKADW010000299.1 GCA_021820165.1 Bacillota bacterium | reverse complement strand
TCTCCCGATGCACCATGCCAAATCGCTCATGCCCCCCGCCAGTCACCGCCTGCATAATTTCCCCCAAAATCGTGAGGTGTCGAGTGAGGGCGTCTCGTTTTGCCAGAGCTTCCATGATCGTCATGCCATTGTCCAATTTCACACTCATGTTGGCGCGGTTGATTTGCACCACCCGCTCTTCCCAACGGACCAGAGTTTGATCCAAGTCGTCCAAAATTCCCGTCACGGATTCCAACGCGGGTCGCCCCTCCGGGGCCAAGGCACTCCGCCGCGCCCGCGCGGAAAGCGACGTCATTCGGTCCGACAAGGTCTTTCGGTCAGCCAGCGCTTCGGCCAATTTCATAGCGACCTTCCTCTCCCCTCAACCATGTTGCGATATAGCCTCACGTTTCGCTAAACTTTACAAATTATCCGTCTTATTTTGATGCACTTCAAGTCGTACATGCACCGTTGGGGGGCTTTGGGACATCCGTCTCTCGTGCTATGGTCTCCTAAACACCTTTCGCTGCATTATATCGAGAAAAGAGGAACCACTACAGCTCTCGGCGGCGGTCGTGCCAAAGTTTGCCTGTATCCGAAATTTTACGTAAATCAACCTCAAATGTTTGCAGCACCGCGGACCAATTACGAGGAAGGCCAGCCCGCATTCATGAGCTTTCTTAATGCCTGTGTCAATAGTTTAAGGAGAGAAGGTCAATGTTTAAAACGTTGGGTAATCGGCCCGGCTGTATGGCAGCCGTTCCCGAAAGAATCAAAAGCTGCTCGATGACGTGAAACACGCGGTGGAGGAGGCGTCGTCATGATTATCGCCCATAAAATTGCGCTCGATCCCAACGATGAACAGGAGACGTATTTCCGGAAGGCGGCTGGCGTCGCCCGCTTCGCCAGAATGCTCAAAAATCATCCGTTGGCCCGGGCTATTGCGGATATGGGCTTTGGCGAATTCCGACGTCAGTTGGAATACAAAGCGGTTCAACGGGGGAAGATGGTGGTCGTCGTGGACCGCTGGTATCCCAGCAGCAAAACGTGTGCGTCGTGTGGATACAAAGTGCCGAAAATGCCGCTCGCGGTGCGGGCGTGGACGTGCCCAGCCTGTCACACACACCATGACCGCGACATCAATGCGGCGATTAATTTGCGAATCGTGGCCGAGACGAGCTTTACAGCGAGTCCTGGGGATGCGGCGAGGGGCTCCGCACCCGTGTCTGCCTGACGGCAGACCCGCTCGGTGACGTGCTTGGGGAGCGTCCTCCGGTGGATGACCCCCGGAAATCCCCGAAGGGGGACGACCGGTCCTAAAGACCCTAAGAAGCCGTGACGCGATGAACCAAGAAGATGGCGACAAATTTGATTAGGAATGGTCAGAAATGAATAAGTCCATCAGAACGGTGCAGTACCACCTGGGACATCCTAGGCAGCCGGCGACTCCCGTGACTCTCACCCTTCACGGCACCCGCGAACTTTCTCTGTTTGGGCCAGAAACCTTTTCCGGCGCGGTCGACATTACGGGCTCGACATGGCCCGACCGGGCCAATGGGGTATACCAAACCATCCCTTTTACTCCCGAAGGACTCATCGTATACTTTTCGCGATCGAACCGCTTCCACACCTACGGCGCGATATATCCCAATCGGAGTTTTACCGCATTTGCGGGACAAGAGTGGCACCATTCAGGGTGGAGCGCCGCCAACGGACTCATCATCGCAGCTCCCGCGAAGACCCGGAGTCAGGATCTTAGGTTGTCGAATAAGCTCATGAAGGCGTTCCTGCTGACGGGAAGGCCGTTGAAGTAACTGGTCCCTGCGCTTACAGTGGACCTCAGTTTACAGAAGCTCTATCCGCGCTTCGGGATGATTGAGGCATACGAAAGGTCCGAATTCCCGGCACCAAAACCGCCGTGACAACCGTTACCGCCATGAGTAACGCGGCCGCACCAAAGCTTCGATGGGCTCCAATGGTGTCACCCACGAGACCCACTACGGCAAACGTCATCGGAACGGCGAGTCCCGATGCCATAACAGAAACGGACGATACCCTTCCTAAGAGGTCGCTCGGTACCAACGTCTGAAGCATGGCGCTACCCGGCGCATTGGCACTGACCAGACCTACGCCCAGGCAAAAGTTCCCCAAATCGGCGACTCCCGGGGCCGGTGACACACTGATGACCAAGAGACCCACCGTTTCCAATCCCAAGGCCACCACCATGGACAGCCCCACTCGGCGGATGGTTAACATGCCGATCACAATGCCGCCCACGACGATGCCGAGTCCGATGGCCGCGTCAAACAATCCTAACGCCGCCGCATCGGCGTGAAAGGTATCCCGAATGAGCATAGGTGGCAACACATTGGTGGGACCCAAGGCGATATTACTCACCATGCCAATGCCCAGCATCACCAAAAGCACGGGTTTTTGGCGCAACCACCCCCAGCCTTCCATGGCGCTAGCCCACGCTGACGGCTTTACCGCGCTCTCTGTGGTCGGCGGCTTATAGGCAATATGCGCTACCAGTACCGCAGCGACCGCAAAGGTTATCGCATCCAGCGCCATGGTGAGCCCGGAGCCCACCAATGCCACCACCAGCCCTCCCACCGCTGAGCCAACCAGGCGCGCGACGTGTTGCGAGCTATGAAAGAGCGCGTGACCGGTTAGAAGATCTTCTCTGCCCACAAGTTCGGGAAATATGGCGGCCCGGGCGGGATCATACAACGTCGAGGACACTCCCATGAGGCCACGGATCAGGTAAACAAGCCAGATGGCCTTAAAGCCAGTAATCACCGCTCCCGCCAAGATCGCGGCCAGCACCGCCGACGAAAGGTTTGCCCCAGTCATCAACCGGCGACGGCTGAGCCGGTCGGCCAGTACCCCAAACC
>JAKADW010000006.1 GCA_021820165.1 Bacillota bacterium | reverse complement strand
GAAAATCAATCACTTTACCTTTACCTTCGTCGCCCCACTGCGCGCCGACAACCACGATTGCTGACATCCTTGGTCTGCCTCCTTACCCTTCGTCCGTTCGTGCTATGCTCAAAAACTTTCCAACGTCCTTCTTAAACAGCAGGTTTACGGTGCCGGTTGGCCCATTTCGTTGCTTTGCGATGATAAGCTCGGTCACGTCGGGGTTTTCCGTATCCTTAGTGTAGTAATCCTCGCGATAAAGAAACGCCACAATGTCGGCATCCTGCTCGATAGCCCCCGATTCGCGCAAGTCCGAGAGCATGGGCCGTTTATCATTGCGGCTCTCCACAGCGCGGGATAACTGCGACAAGGCCACAACGGGAACATCTAGTTCTCGAGCGAGTGCCTTTAGCGATCGAGAAATGTCCGAGATTTCTTGTTGGCGATTCTCCGACCGCCGACCTTGCATAAGCTGCATGTAATCGATGATCACTAACCCAATACGGTGCTGCATTTTTAACTGACGCGCTTTGGCGCGAAGCTCCAAAGCCGATATCCCAGGCGTGTCATCGATAAAGATTGGGGCTTCCGACAAATGGCCGAGCGCTCGACTTAGTTGTCCCCACATCTCGCCGTCTAACTCGCCCGTGCGTAGTCGGTGCGCCGGTAGTTCTGACTCGGCACTCAAAAGTCGCATGGCCAATTGGTCGCGGGACATCTCCAAGCTAAAAATCGCTACGGGAATTTTTTCGTGAACGGCGACATGCCGCGCCAAATTTAAACACAACATGGTTTTACCCATCGACGGCCGGGCGGCCACAATGACCAAATCGGATCGTTGCAAGCCAGCCGTCAGCCGATCCAAGTCATGAAACCCGGTAGGCACCCCCACCAGCTTCCCCTTGTTTTCGTACAATTGTTCCAATCGATTGAACGTCTCAATCAGGACGTCGTGGAGTTTCACGACATCCCGCTGACCACCCTGGGAGAGATGGAACAGTTCCTGCTGCGCCCAATCCAAGAGCTCCCGGGCCGATTGCTCTCCTTTGTAGCTCTCCGTAACCATATGGGTTGCCGTATCGATGATGCGCCGAAGGGCCGCAGACTCGCGCACGAACCGAGCGTAATGGTCGACATGGGCAGCTGTCGGCACCAAACCAGCCAGTTCCATGAGATAGGGGAGACCGCCGATTCGTTCCAACAAATTTTGTTGCCGGAGCTCTTCACCGACCGTAACCACATCGACCGGTTGAGCACGATTGAAGAGTTGAACCGCGGCCTGGAAAATCAGCTTGTGGGCGTCTTGATAGAAGTCATCCGGAGTTAAGACCTCCATGGCCCGAATTAAGGCCTCCGAGTGAATTAAAATGGCACCTAAAACCGACACTTCCGCATCTGGACTCTGCGGCGGGAGTCGATTCATCGGAACGCTCACAATAACACCTCGGACAATACTTCTTCGACTGTTCGTACCAAACGTACCTCCGGGCCGTGAGTCAGATGGGGCACGTCGGCCGCGTTGTCCCAGGGAACCAACACCCGAGCCAGGCCAGCTTGGGAAGCCCCAAACAATTTCTCGGGTACGCCACCAATGGGCTTCACCCGCCCACTGAGCGATAGTTCCCCGGTCATCGCGGTGTCGCTTCGAACGGGGGATCCGGTCAACGCGCTGTATGCGGCCACAAAAATGGCCACGCCTGCGGAGGGGCCGTCGATGTTGCCTCCTCCGACCACGTTGATGTGAATGTCATATTGGCTCAGGTCTCGACCGGTGACCCGCCGCAAACAGGCTTCAGCATTAAAGACCGAGTCCTTGGCCATGCTACCGGCGGTATCGTTAAAGCGCCAACGCCCGCGGCCGGGCTCATGGGCGGAAAACACCGCCGCCTCAATCTCCAACACCAATCCGTGGTATCCGGCCACCGCTAAACCAAATACGCGCCCGGGCTCGGCGTCACGCGTAATAGTCGGCTTCACCGGCGAAAGACGCGAACGGCTTATCACACGCTGGACGGTTTCGCGCTCGAGTGCCTTCGGTTTCTCTCCTTGGAGTAGATAGGCGGTTGAATAGGCGTCGACCACCAACGTCACGGCACGTCGGCCCTCCAAGGTGTATTGGCTAACGAGATCCGCGGCGTCCGACTCGACCTTCAGCCCCAATTTGGATGCCGCGTCGGCGACGATGCGTTGGATATCGTCCGGGGTGAGCGGATCAAAGAAGATTTCCGCGCATCGAGACCGCAGCGCTGGCGCAATGTCCTCCGGGTGGCGCGTGGTCGCCCCGACTAAGACAAAGTCAGCAGGCGCCCCTTCCTGAAACAGCTTGTGCACATATTGCGGCACGTTGCCGTCATCAGGGTCGTAATACGGGGAATCGAACCGAACCCGCTTATCCTCCAAGACTTTGAGCAACTTGTTTTGCAGGATCGGATCCATCTCGCCAATCTCGTCAATAAACAGCACCCCGCCATGAGCCTCGGTGACAAGGCCGGTCTTCGGTTCGGGAATCCCACTTTCCGCCAACTCTCGACGCGCTCCTTGATAGATGGGGTCGTGCACCGAGCCAAGAAGGGGATTCGTCACCTCCCGGGGGTCCCAACGCAAGGTGGTTCCATCGGCTTCAACGAATGGCGCCTCTTGGTTAAAGGGCGACTGTTGAAACTTCTTCGCGACCTCCAGCACCAATCGGGCCACGGTGGTCTTGCCCACACCCGGTGGACCGTAGAGTAAGACATGCTGCGGAAACGGCGAGGCCATCTTGGCCATCAAACTCTCCTTCGCTGCGTCCTGACCAACTACCTCCTCAAGTGATGCTGGACGCACCACGTCCAGCGCTGACCCTTCGAGCCCTAGAGAATCCAAATGGGTCAGCCGTTCCAGCTTCTTCAATGTCTCCGGAGTCTCGGGCCCGCCGTCTTCTTTCAGAATTTGGTTCCGAATATCTCGGACGTAGTCCTCATGGCGCTCTTGCATACGCTCGGCGATTTTCTTTTCCAGCTCGTCCTCAAGGCTTCGCCGGGCAATCATGTCCGCCAATTCGTCCTCGAGCGTGCGCAAAATTTTGGGGATTTCACGCCGGGTCGGAACGTGGGTAATGGCCGGGTCATCGAGTACCAGTTTTTGCAAAGCGAGTACCTTTAGGGTGACATCTCCGGACCGAAGTTGCTTCAACGCCTGCAATTTGCCAGCCCGCAAAACCAGTCGTTCTGGGCCGTAAATTTGAATCAAGACCTGTTCGAGGGCATCAACACGGCGTTCCAAGTCAGTCGGCCCGCGCCGCGAGTGAGATTTGGTGCTTTGTGCTTCTTCAGATGACATCGTTACGCCCCCGTTCTAAGACTCCGCCTCCACCACGATCGTGATTTCGGCGGTAATACCCGCGTAGAGATGCAGGGTGGCGCGACCTTGCCCCACATGCTTCAAGTCTTCCATTGATATCTTTTTACGATCGACCGGATGTCCAAGGTTCCCCAAGGCTTTAGCCACGTCAGCGTTCGTCACGGCCCCGAACAACCGGCCCCCGTCACCCGCCTTGGCGCGTATGACTAACGAAAGGTCCTTCAACTCTTCGGCCAACCGTTGCATTTCCTGCCGATCCTTCTCCTGCTTCTTTCTCTCGTGCTGCTTCTTATCATTCAATGCCCGCTCGCGGCCGCTGGTCGCTTCTACCGCGAAACCCTTAGGAATCAAAAAGTTCCGTGCATAACCATCCTTGACCTCTTTGATGTCGCCGGCCTTTGCGACACCTTTCACGTCCGCCTGAAATATTACGCGCATGGAAAACCCTCTCTTCTTTCGTGCATGGTCTTCTTATAAAACCGAGAAATGCCGGTCTCAGCCCTCTCGACGAGCGAGGTATCGGGCCAGCCGACTAAGGTCGCCAAACCACTCCTGTAGCTCCTGATCGTCCCGCAAAGACCGGTTAAGGCGCTGGATCGCCCGATCCTCGAGCCGGGGTGGACTGATACCCAGTCGCATGGCGAGCACATAGGTGGTGATCAAAATGCCCGCCAAGGAATCCCGCACGTGGTCTTCCGGCCCGGATACGAGGGCACGAAAGAGATCACCTTCCTCAGAGAGCAACTCCGCCTTCAACCATTCAATGGCCATAAGCTTTTTTGCCGACCCGGCTTCACCGATCATCGCCGCCACCCCTGAGGTCAGGATATAAAAAGAACACGCCGTTATGGCGTGCTCTTTTCGTTACTCAATCGTAAAAGGCAAGAGCGCCATAACTCGGGACCGTTTAATGGCCAGCGTCAGCTGCCGCTGGTGTTTGGCACAGTTACCAGAGATACGCCGCGGCAAAATCTTACCTCGTTCGGTAATGTAGCGTCGCAGGCGGGTGGCTTCTTTGTAATCCACACGCTCAACCTTGTCTACACAGAAGCCGCACACTTTCTTTTTTGGACGTCGTCCACGTTCCTTGCGCATCGAGAGCCTCCTTTCAACTAACGATTAGAAGGGGAGGTCATCGGGAAGCTCAGCTTCATCGGTTCCAAACCCACCGTCGGAAGGGGCCTGTCCGTCGCGTGGTCGATCAAGAAATCGTACGCTGTCACAAACCACTTCAGCGGCTCGCCGCTTGGAGCCATCTTGCGCTTCGTAACTGCGGACTTGTAGACGGCCTTCAACAGCCACCAGGCGGCCCTTAGTTAAGTGGTTGCCAACCGTTTCCCCCAGTTTCCGCCATGCCACACAGTCAATGAAGTCGGCTTCACGCTGACCTTGCTGGTTGGTAAACGGCCGATCAACCGCCAGCGAAAATGACGCAACCGGCACTCCCTGCGGGGTATAGCGCATTTCCGGATCGCGCGTTAATCTCCCAATGAGAACAATGCGATTAAGCATTTCCCGATGTCCTTTCCCCGTTAGTCGTCCAAGCGAACGACCATGGACCGAATAACCTCTTCGTTAATATTGAGCAAGCGGGTAATTTCGTTGGCAATTGCTCCGTCGCCGGAAAAGTTGACCAACACGTAAAATCCTTCAGCGAAATCGTCTATTTCGTAGGCAAGCTTTCGGCGACCCCATTTGTCAGCCTTTTCTACCGTTCCGCCCGCACCCTCGACAATTTTTTGCACCTTTTCAATGGCGGCCTGCTGGGGTTCTTCGCCAAGGTCCGGTTTCAAAATGTACATGAGCTCATATTGAGCCAAATCTGTCACCTCCTCTACGGACTCCCTTACGGGGGGCTCTGCCGCATGCAGAGCAGGGTGGTGTGGGTAAACCAATACCCAAACGCTGTTAGTATAACAGGTTGGCAATATGATAGCAACGAGAGTTGTTCGACAGTCAAGGCACCGAATGATGTTCCTCGAGGAACATCATTCCGCTGACAGAGGCCAATGTTTCTTAACCGCTCGCTCAAAATCCTTCCGGGGCATCATGATACGGTGCCCGCAGCCCAAACACTTCAAACCGAAATCCATCCCCGTGCGCCAAATTACCCAAGTGTGGCTGCCGCAAGGGTGGGCCTTCTTTAACTCGACGGTATCATTTAGTGCGTACTTGGGCTTGTCCATCCGTTTCCTTTCATCACACCAGCTAAGGACAATTTTTCGCGGTATATGCTTTTGGGCAACGGCCTCGCGCAATATGAAACTCGTCGTATAGGCAGTATCATACCGGGTCGGGGCCGTCAGGTTCCACATTACGACGCCCATTTGAATATCCGTGACACCTGACAATTTGAGACCAGAGGCCTGATCTTCCATTTCAACTACCATTTGTTCAAAGGCTCGACGCGCGCGATCCGGTTCCCTATCGGGAGCCAGGGGAACATTAATAGAAACGGTTGTCTGGCGTCGCGTGTGGTTCTGAACCTCCAGCACCAATCGATTCGGTATGATCGTTTCCTCACCCGTTAACCCCGCCAAGCGTGTGATTCGGATCCCTAATTCCAAGACTGGACCCGATAGAGTAAGCCCCTGGTAGGGTAATCTGATCACCCACGGCATATGGATCCTCGTACAGTAAAAATAAACCCGTGACAATATCTTGGACCACGCCTTGGGAGCCGAATCCCACTGCCAGACCAATAATTCCCGCGCCCGCCAGAAGCGAGGCGGTGGGTACACCAAACAAATCCAACACTGTGACCAACGCGACAAAGTCCACGGCGTAACGGACTACTGACGTCATTAAACAATAAAAGGTGGTCCGTCGGCGACTGACGTCCCAATCCCCGTGGCTACGCAAGCGGTCCAACCGACCGGGCAGCCGTCCAACAACCCGAACCGCGACGGCTGCAATTAGAGAAATGAGCAGCGCCTCGATCACATGCCACTACCAATGGTTTGGTAAACGCAAGGATTTCACAAGTACTGTCCTCCAGGAAGCTTGGCAATATGACCAAATAAACCCATCAGCGTGTTCGCTAAAGGGGCGCGGTGAATCGCATGGCTCACACTCGAGTGGTTAATCGCCGGGACAGCCAACACCAGGGTCAGAATCAGCCCGGCGACGACGCCGTGCTCAGCAAGACCTGCCACAATGCCGCCCAAGCGGTTCAATAGCGAGGTCAGTCGAAAAGACGACACCCCGTGACTCACCACCGCTCCGATGGTACGCCCAACAAACTCTAAGGCACCAATAATCAAGAGAAAGATCACCAGGCCAAGAATGGCATGCGCAAGATGCCACGCCTGCATGCGGGCGCCAGGAATAGCTGCCGCTGGCGCGGGCAGATAGCGCCCCACCCAATGCCGTATTGGCGCCGCTGCCACCACAAGATTCGTCACACGCTTATCCATGTGAGTGGCCACGATCACTCCAGCAATATATCCGGCAAGGCTAAATCCTACCCAAACAAGACCGCGACGGAGTCCGTACAAGGCCCCCAACACCAGGTAGCCCAACAAGACCAGATCAACCCAATCCACCGTCTGACGCCCCCTTTATGGGTGTTGTCCTGACCACACTGCCAATAAATACGCCATGATGACAGCGAGAAGGGAAGAATCGACGGGCCCACCTCCTCGTCCAATAGAAAGGTCCACCACCACCCACGCAATCATGCCGGTAACGGCCAGCAGGAGGCCATCAAACAAAAACCGTCCTATGCTTATATTACCCCAGCGTCGTATAACCAGACCCAATTGCGCAACCAAACCAACAAAAAGAAATGCCAACACATATGCGATCGGTTGGGGAAGCTGACTTAACGGTACCCGTATATGGGAGGCCACGACGAGGGGACCCACAATAATAATAAGGGAGCCCAACCAGCGAAGCCAAGTTGCCGACTTGGGTGCGCGAGATCTCATGGGCGCACCACGGTGAAGATGATCACGACTCCAACTGCCACTAGTATCCATAAAATGATCGGCGGAATGGTGGGTAAGCGGAAGCCCAATGCTTGTCCACGACGCCGCCGGACCTCCTCCCGTTCCCGCTGGTTGTCGAGTCGTTGTGAGCGCTTAAAGTGGGAAACGAAAGCCGAATACTTTCCCTGGCGCCGATAGGCCACGCCTAAATTTCGGTGGGCAGGTGGATAGTCAGGATCGCTTTGGAGAGCCAGAAGGTAGTGCTGAACCGCCTGTTCCATATCGCCCCGCTCTAAGTAGATGTTGCCGAGATTGGTGAGAGCGGGTGCGTATTGACGATCTTTACTAAGAGCGGTGAGAAAATAGCGCTCCGCATCATCGATCCGTCCTGAATCGGCCAAAATGACACCCACTTTATTATATCCCTCCGGACGCTCAGGAAAGTCATCGAGCAAGCGATTAAAAGCGTCTTCGGCCGCGGCCCGGTCGCCCCTCGCCCAGGCCTCAGTCCCTTCGTGCAGTAGTTGCTCACCACGTGACGACCACTCAGCCAATAGCTACCCTCCCGGGACCGAACGTTTGCGTTGATAGACCAAGGGAGCCCACAACATCACAGCAATCACTCCCATCAACGGGTAAAGAAGCGCCACGAGTCGCTGGAATCCCAAAAAGCTAAAGAAAAATGTCGTCCCCACGAGCCACATGATACGACGGCCATATTGAGCACGCAGTGCATAGGCATCCGCGACACCGGTCGTGAACAACGCGACCCAGACACTGACCGCATAGAACCGGCCCCAGACCGGGTGCAGGGCGGAGGCTAAGTCCACCATAGGCAGGTCTCCAGGGTTCCCCACACGCATGAGCGCATGATGTTCCAAAAGCGCCAATAGCGAGAGGACTCCTCCACCTAGTAAAGCTGCTCCAAGACTTTCCCGGCGCGTGGACAAGCGCGTACCTAAGCCAATCAACACCATAATTCCCGTAAAGATATTATACGACAGATATAGAAACGCTGACAGCGCCCAACCCTTGGAAGGCACGACCGTCAACCGAACCGGGTGTGACCAGCTCATCATCGCGACCGCCAACACTAGGACGATGAGGTACGGGACAAGGACAATATTGGCCTGCACCACCGCTGAAGTTCCGCGGCCCACAACCCATATAATTAAACCGCATGTGAGCATCGCGCCGACAACAATGGGGGTTTGGCTGAGATCGCCTAAGGCCGCCCCCCCGCCAGCCGCCACGACTCCAAGCCCTACCACCAAAAAGGCCGTGGTCACCCCTTCGCCAACACGTACCATCCAAAGCGGGTAAAGACTCGCCAAGAGCTCTCCAAACGAGCTAACCTGACCTCGACGCCCTCGCTCCAATGCGAGATACCCTAGCAGAGCGAAGAACAGCCCAACTATACCGATACCCCACATTCCGCGGTTGCCGAAGCGAGCGAAAAATTGGTAGATCTCTTGGCCACTGGCAAAACCGGCACCCACCACCGCGCCCACGTAGGTCAGGGCCGCTCCCATGCTTCGAGCATTCATTTATTTCCCCCCGTCCCTTTGGTACATCTATATCGGGACTAGGGTAAAATAGGCATAGATTTCCGTGAGATCTATCCCTCCGACGATAAGGAGAGACACTGGTGCCCAATCAACGGACCCGCCAACCTAACCCTATAAGCTCAGCGGAATTCCGTGCGGTTGTGGATCGACCCCAAAGCCGGGAGGAACTGGCCGTGGCCTTATTACGGCTATGGCGAGACATAGGAACTCCCGAGGCGGTGGTTTGTATTGGCACCGACCGGGCAACAGGCGATGCCCTGGGACCGCTGACCGGCTCTTTTTTAACCCAAATCAGCCGGCCCCCGTTTGCCCTCTACGGAACCTTGGACGCACCGGTTCATGCAACTAATCTTGTCGACCTCATTCGCGCACATCCTCGGTTGGTGAAATCACGACTGCTTGCCGTCGACGCATCTTTAGGAAAACCAGAGGAAGTGGGTATGCTGACGGCCGGCCGGGGGCCTTTAAGGCCCGGGGCCGGTGTCAATAAGGATCTCCCTGCGTTAGGCACCTACTACATTACGGGAACCGTGAACATAGGCGGCTTTATGGATTACTACGTGTTGCAGAATACGCGTCTCGCTTTGGTCATGCGGATGGCTCGCACCATCGCTGAAGCGCTGGAAATAAGTTTACGACTGTGACTCTCTAGCGATAGCCGCTCGGGCATTCTTAGCCATGTCTAAAGCTTGCTTTTCCTCTTGGCTCAACACATAGCGACTCTCATGCGCCTCCACAGGCTTCGCATACAGTCGCACTTCGTCGCGTCCCCATAAACTCGTCAATATCAATCCATCACCGCGGTCATTAAGAAGAGCGGCCGAAAATGACAGGTCGGAGCCGGTATCCATAAACGGGTTGAAGCGAACTAGTCCAACACGATTCATTGCCTGGGTGGCCTTCGTCTCTAATGTATCGAGCCTTCCACCAAATCCATCAAAGCGATCGACGGCCGCGTCAACCCGCTCGTGCAAGGCGGCAATCAGCTCTTCCACCTGTTCGGGCCTTTCATCCCCAAAAACTCTCAAATAGCGCTTTTTCACGCGCGACGCCGCCACCATTCCCCAAATCCCGAAAATTATCGCGACAATCGCTAGCCCTACGGCGCCGTAGGCCCAATCGACCGTTGGTAGTGACACCCCGGATCCCCCCAATACTTAGACGAACGTCACGCCCCGAAGTTTCAACCATCCTAGTATAACCGTCAGGACTAAGGCCGGCAGTAGATTGGCAATGTTAATCAGCGTTTTTTCGCCAAGAAAATTTGCGCCAATGGCGGCAATCATGACGCCTCCGACCACGCTTAGGTCCGACAGAATCGATCCTGACAAAAACCCGTGCAACAACGATGCTAAAAGCGACAAGATCGCCTCGTAAACGAAGGTCAAAGGCGCCGCCAAGATCACGCCCCAACCTGCCGTCGACGTCAAGAGCAAAGCGGTCACGCCATCCAAAATGGCTTTAGTTTGTAAAATCGTGGGGCGAGATGTCAACCCGGCCTGTAGGGATCCAACGATGGCCATGGCTCCCACATTAAAGATGAGCGCAGCGGAGATAAACCCCTGCATGAATCCACTTTTTCCTACCCGGCGCTCGACATAGAGTCCCAGCCCATCCAGCCGTTCGCTAAGGCGAAGCAACGAGCCCATCCACGATCCGACCACGATCGAAAGCAACGCATTGACGGGATCCGAGAGAGGGAGCGCCATTTTCACACCAATTACCAACACCACAAGTCCCATAATCCGCATCGCTTGTCGACGAAACGCCTCGCTTAGCCGTCCACCCCAAACTAAGCCGAGTAGCGAACCGAAAAACGCTCCTAAGCCATTGATTAATGCGCCGCCCACATGAGCCATGTTGTTAACGAACTCCCAATGGTAAAAATTGGTTCCTCAACAGTGTTCCTCGAGGAACACTCTCATACAACAAATCCTCCGTCGGGCGCATTGGTCTCCTGTTCCAACAGGGTCAAAAGTCTCTCCAATTCGTCCAAACTACGGTAGGGAATTTCTATACGTCCTTTGCTGCTATCCCCCCGCAAGGTGACTTTGGTGCCAAACTTCCGACGCAACCCCGCTTCGACGCTTTTTAGGTGTACATCCTCTGGTACCCGGGGCCGCACCGGAAGCTCCCCGCGCTTAGCCGCCAGTTCCAATTGCTTTACGGTCCATCCCTCGCTGGCGCACCGTCGCGCTAGATCTTGCCGTCGTACATCAGTCACCGATAGCAACACTTTCGCGTGAGCGACCGTCAGCGCTTGTTCCGAAATTAATTGCTGGATATCCTCTTCTAAGTTCAAGAGCCTCAAATAGTTGGCGATGTGGCTCCGCGATTTACCCACCCGCGCCCCGATTTCCTCCTGCGTCCATCCAAAGTCGTCGATGAGCCGACTATACGCCAAACTCTCCTCCATGGGGTTTAGGTCACTTCGCTGCAGATTCTCTACCAACGCAAGTTCGATGGCTTCGCGATCGGTGAGGCTTCGCACGACAGCCGGAACGGTCTTCAAACCCACAGCTCGCGCGGCGCGCACGCGCCTTTCCCCGGCTATGAGTTGATAGCCTCCCTCTACAGGTCGAACCAAAATCGGCTGGATGACCCCATGAAGCTCAATGGACTGCGTCAACTCTGCTAAATCCTCATCTCGAAACACCTTACGCGGCTGAAAAGGATTCACCCCAATCGCCGCCAGATCAATTTCCCGAGTGCCGCCATTCCCGACAATTTCGGGTTTCGCCTCGGGGGGGCGCTCGGGAATGAGGGATGACAAACCACGCCCTAGACCCCGTGCCTTAGCCATGCTGCTTCACCTCCTGAGCTAATCGATGATATCCGTCCGCACCGCGCGACTTGGGATCGTAACGCAAAATGGGTTGTCCATGGCTGGGCGCTTCACTAAGCCGCACCGTTCTCGGGATCACCGCTTGATAGACCTGTTGATGAAAATGATTACGCACTTCCTCAGCCACTTGAGCGGCCAGATTCGTCCGAGCATCGTACATCGTCAACAACACGCCTTCCAGTTTAAGCCGTGGATTCAACCGATCGTGGACCAGTTCGATAGTCGACAACAACTGACTCAACCCTTCTAGAGCAAAAAACTCGCACTGCATGGGGATAATCACGGAGTCGGCGGCTGTCAGCGCATTAATGGTCAGAAGCCCCAACGACGGCGGACAGTCCACAAAAATGTAATCGTAGCGTTCACGAATACGCCGCACAGCGGCGTCCAATAACGATTCTCGCCCTTCCCGTTGGGCCAGTTCCACTTCTGCTCCAGCCAGATCTAACGTCGCGGGAAGCAAATGCAATCCCACGATCTCGGTCGGTAGAAGCGCCTCCATCAATGGCTGCTCCCCCAATAACACGTCGTAAATGGAGACATCAACCATGCTCTTTTCAATGCCTAACCCGGTGGTGGTGTTACCCTGGGGATCAATGTCAATCGCCAACACCCGTTGGCCGGAATCAGCCAAATAAGCGGCCAAGTTAATCACGGTGGTGGTTTTCCCCACACCGCCTTTCTGATTGGCCACCGCGATGACCCGCCCCAAATTTACCCCTCCTGATGTTTTGGAATGCGCACCCGAATCTCCCAAAACTGGGGGTCCTCGTGCTGCGTCATTTCCACCGCCATACCGGCATCTTCCACGGCGTTAAGCGTCTTTTTGAATGCATTGTAAACGATGCGAAAATCTTTGACGACTGCCTTCGCCGGCCGGGGCGCAACCGTACGTCGATCCCGTGATGCCACCCATTCTTCGGCTTGTCGCACCGTCCATTTGTGTTCGGTCATCAACGCCAACAACTCTCGCCGCTCGGATCCCTCTAGTGAAAGCAATAGGCGCGCATGCCGCTCACTGAGACCGGCTTCTTGAATCCGCCGCCGCGTATCGCTATCCAATTGCAAAAGCCGCAACTTGTTGGCCACAGCACTTTGACTCAATCCCATGGTCTCCGCAATTTGATGCTGTGTCCATTGGAATTCTGTGTGGAGCCGCAAAAAACCTTCTGCCTCGTCCCAATACGACAAACTTTGCCGATGAAGATTCTCCACCAGCGCTAGGACGGCGCTGGTTTCCCGGTCGGCTAATCGCACAATTGCCGGAATGCGCCCCATCCCTGCCATCTTTGCTGCCCGATAGCGGCGCTCCCCGGCGATCAGCTGGTATCCTCGGTCGACCGGAATCACGACAACCGGTTGAATCATTCCGTGATGCTGAATCGACTGCACCAGTTGGCGGAGTTCCTCCGCACCAATGTGCCGACGTGGTTGATAAGGATTGACCTGTATTCGGTCCACCGGCACCATTTCCACGACGGCCTCTACCTGACTGTCCACACTCCGCCTCCTAAGACCCGCCTTTATACTGTTCTTTCACCTAAGTTCTTTGCTCCCCGTGGAAAAGCCTCAGGAGTGCGCCGGACCTTTTCAATGACCAGGAACAAATCCGCGTGCCCATCGTTCCGTTGGTACATTCCCGTATGCCAACCGAACAAATTTCCCCCCAATTCCCTTAGCAAAAGGTCGTGCTGCTGGAACTCTTGAGGCCCGCCGGGTCCTTGAGCCATCAGGAGTCTGCCACCCTGGCGCACATACGGCAAGCCCAACTCTAATGACACGCCCAGTGGGGCCACAGCTCGCATCGTCACCGCATCAAACGCTTCGCGGCACCCCTCGCCTTCCCGCACCCATTGCTCGGCCCGCGCTTGGACGACTTCAACATTGACGAGCCCTATGTGTCTCGCCGTTTCCAGTAGAAATCCACACCGCCGTTCTCGGGAATCGAGTAACACCCACTGGACCTCGGGGTACCGCACTGCCAGCACCATTCCGGGAAAGCCGCCACCACTCCCGATGTCCA
Organism: Bacillota bacterium; assembly: GCA_021820165.1. Next base: position 1,782 of record JAKADW010000006.1, on the reverse strand, counting down.
AGGCGCGACCTACACCGTCACCCAAATACACGCCGAGCGCCAACGAGTCGTAGACCCCGCGTTCCCACAAGGTATCACCCCGCCAAGCGGTAAGATTCATCGGCGCCTGTTCCACTCGCTCTACAAACCGCTCCAACTGTTCCGCACCTTCCCGGGACACACCAAACGTAAGGTGCAGCACGTCCATCCGGTTCATGAGGTCCTCCTTAGTCCCATCCACATATTACCAAACCCCTTGATAAAAATCGAAGGGGCCCCCATGGCATAAAAAAAACCGCGCGATGCGCGGTTTTTTCCCTCTCTTCTATTTCTGGGTGGCTGGGGCGCTTCCTGTAGCCCCACCGCCGTTAATGGGCTTTCGCAGCAAAACCACGGTTTGTGCCCATTGAAAGACGTTCGAAACAACGTAATAAATGGAAAGACCAGCGGGGAATCGATAAGCGACATAACCAAAAATCAAGGGCATCATGTATAGCATCATCTTCTGGCTTGACTCCATTCCCGGCTGGGAAGGGGTCATGCGCATGGTTTGACGCTGCATCAAGAACGTGCTGATCGCAACTAAAATGGGTAAAACAAACGTATGATCCGGTTTGGCTAAATTGTGCCAGATCCACAAACCACCATGGCTATAGTGAAAGTTTCTGAGCACATCGAAGAGCCCATACATCACCGGAATCTGAAGAATTAACGGCAAACACCCCGAAGCCGGGTTGACGCCCTCTTCCTTGTACATCTTGGAGATTTCCTGATTCAAGACCTGCGGATTCCCTTTATGCTTTTGCTGGAGTTCGCGCTGTCGTGGCGCCAATCGGGCCATCTTCTGCATGGATCGTGCCTGAGCAACACCCAAAGGCAATAATACCAGCCGCACCACCAACGTCAAAAGCACAATCCCAATCACATAGTTCCCTGTCAAATGATAGAAGACGACGAAAAGCGCCCGTATCAGATCAGTGAACCCATGCCAAATTGCTCCCATAACATCCTCCTCGTGGCCCTAAGGCACCGGATCATACCCACCTTCATGGAAGGGATGGCAACGGCTTATGCGCCGAATCGCCAACCACGTACCTTTTAGAGCCCCGTATTTCGATACCGACTCGACCGCATACTGGGAACAGGTAGGCACATACCGACAGGACGGCGGCGTCATGGGAGACACATACCGCTGGTATAACCGTATCAGCCCCAAGACAACATATTTCATGTGCGCTCAGCCCTTGCCGCTTAAGCAACCAGCCTGCCGGAGTACTCGCCCCATGGATTTCTCTAAATCCTTCCAGCGAGCATCCAACACGCTCTTTTTCCCCAAAAAAATCAAATCGCCACACGGTTCCACCATATCTGCGTATGGCTGGTAAAGCGCTCTCAGCCGACGACGCACTCGGTTCCGCTTGACGGCATTCCCCACAGTCCGTTGCGTGGCGAAGCCCACTCGAGGCTCATGTCCCCGCCTAGAGAGAACGAAAAGGACCAAAAAGCGGTCCCCGTACGTCCGGCCTCTTTTGAATACCTGTCCGAATTCCGCGCGCTTTTTGAGTCGCAGGTATTTCATACTTTAAACCGCGATCCGCTTCCGGCCCTTTTGACGACGACGGCGTAAAACTGCGCGTCCCGTGCGGGTTCGCATTCGCTGACGAAAACCGTGCACCTTGTGCCGGTGACGCCGATTAGGTTGATAGGTGCGCTTCATTGATAGTCACCCCCTGACGCTAGGCAAATCGCATTTATTATACAAACGCCCATGCCAAGGGTCAAGGACGGCCCTCCTGTCCTGAT
>JAKADW010000298.1 GCA_021820165.1 Bacillota bacterium | reverse complement strand
CCTGCAAACCCGCCATTGACAAGAACCCAAACCCGCCCTTAGGTTGAATCCGTTTTGCGCGCTAGGCTTTATGATTTCGCAGCAACCAGGAACCAGAATATGTCTAGGTATACATAATGTATCTTATCGGACGTAAGTGATAACATTCAGCCCATCTCCTCGGACTTCGGTAGTAACCGTCACGAATTCCCCAGGACATGCCAAAAACCCTGTCGATTTTGGGGAAACATGGTTTCCCCGGACAGTCCGGGTGCCCCGTGTGGATTGAGCTGCTGCCACGCCGTGAAACGGGCATGGGGCTGGCCTTTTGCACGATGGGCCATGGTGTCTAGTTGGGGTGACATGGGTACTCCTCTCGGTAGTCGGACTATGGGTCCGCTAGACGCGTGATAGTCGGAACGCCCTTCCCCCTGTACACGGCTTTCCCGTGCGCTGAGTACTATGGCGTTCCCCGATTGCTCCGGTGGGCATTCCCGGCCCTTCGGTGTTCCCTATCGGGTGGCGGGTGCGCACGCTGTGCGGCCCCCGGAGCTCCTCCCAAGTTCTGGCCCGTTTCGCTTTCCGCCATGCCATGCTCTTCGACTCCGCCGAGGTCTCCGGGACACTCGCCGTTACCGCGCCCCTACTTGTTGCCTTCCCGGAGTTTCGACCCGGTCGACCCTCAAACAATACTTTAACGAAGCTCAATCGCTTCACCGCACAGAGTTATGGCCTGAACGTCGCTCTGTTTACGCTTAGCCCGATGCCTCACGACCTCGGACCCAAAACTCGATTCTCCGTGGAGGGCTAGTCCTTGCGGAGGCCGGAATTGCGCCGGCTCGCAGCGGTCAGCTTATCTTGGAGCACCGAAACTCAAGTATAATGGAGCACACGGTGATTCGAGGATCGCTCGAACCCGATCGGTAGGATCTTAGGTCATTCATATAGAAAGGGCTGACACATGACCCTTGCAATTCAGGAAGATCCGCGTCGTTGGTGGGGCCTCGGGGCCATTGCCTTCGCACTCTTTATGGCGCTATTAGACGTGACCGTCGTCAATGTTGCCTTGCCTGCCATTCAGCGCGGTTTTCATGAGTCGTATTCCAATCTGGAATGGGTGGTCAATGCCTACGTGCTGGTGGTGGCGGTCTTATTGGTCACCTCTAGTCGCCTGGGTGATATCTTTGGCCGTAAACGCGTTTTTACTCTTGGCATGGCGGTGTTCACCATCGGTTCCATCCTCTGTGCGCTCTCTCCGCACATTCATGTGGGAACGCTCAGCGGTGAGACCGTGCTCAACATCTCCCGCGGTATTGAAGGCGTTGGTGGCTCCGCCATGCTACCACTCTCGCTGTCGTTGATTACCGCCACTTTTCACGGCCGGGAACGGGGCACTGCCTTTGGTATTTGGGGCGGCGTCGCAGGTCTAGCCACCGCGATCGGACCCTTAGTCGGCGGCATTTTAGTAACCAAGATCGGATGGCCGTCCATTTTTTATCTCAACGTGCCGACTGGAATCTTGGGCATGATCCTCGCCGGTTGGGCCATCCACGAATCCAAAGATGTGCATCATCCGGGTTCCATCGATTTCTACGGACTCGGCACGCTGACCATCAGTTTGTTCTGTCTCGTTTTGGCGCTGATGAACGGCAACCTCAAGGGCTGGGGATCGTCCTATATTTTGACACTGTTTGTGCTGGGCGGTTTTAGCTTGCTGGCGTTCGTGGTCGGGGAACTGCGCATTAAGCACCCGATGCTCGACCCCAGGCTATTCAAAATCCGCAGTTTCACGGGTTCGGCCATTGCCGCCTTCACGGTCAGCGCCGGCGTATATGCCTTGCTTTATTATCTCAGCATCTATATGCAAAACTATCTCGGATTTTCTGCGTTAGGCGCGGGGCTTCGGTTTTTGCCCATGTCTGTTCTGGTCTTGTTGGGGGCTCCGCTCGCTGGCCGTTGGACTGATAAAATTGGGGCACGCCGGATTTTAGGCACGGGCATGGTCTTCATCACCGCTGGCACGTTGTTTCTGACCCGCCTCATCCACGCGACCGTCGGCTCAGACTGGACCATGCTGCTCCCCGGGTTCGTTCTCATCGGAATTGCCAACGGCTTGGTCAATCCCCCGATCTCGTCGCTGGCAATGGGAACGGTCCAACCGCAGCAAATCGGCATGGCCTCCGGCACCAGCAACGTGGCTCGCCAAGTGGGCACCGCCTTTGGTATTGCGGCGCTGGGTGCGCTTTGGGCCAATCGCTACAACCATCAGGTTCGTGTCGCCCTTATGGCCTTGCCGGGCCGCCAACTGGCGGTGCCGGCCCGACTTCGCATCCTCCGCGGTCTCATCACCGGCGGCCCGATTGCGGGTAGCCTTGGTCTGCGCACGGCGGGGTCGCAATACACCACACTCCCGATCTTTCCTAAGATTTCCCGAATAGCGTCGCACGCCTTTCTCACGGGAACCCGGGATGCCGTCTGGCTGGCGGTGATTTTTGTCGCTGTCGGTCTGATCGCGTCATGGACATTGGTGCGGCAAGGTGACATGGTGCATCACCAACAGGCGACACCCCAGCAACGGTTGCTCGGCGACTTGCACGACGCCCTGCGCTTAGGCGTCGTGGCGGCGTTTTTGGCCCGTCGCGGCACCGAGGCGAGCGCAACCCCAGAGGACCGCGCCCGACTCCGGCGGGCCGTCTATTTAATTCGGCTGGTGGCCGAGTTAAAAGCGGATTCGGAGGTCGATACGAACCCCGACCGAGTCCACTCTCTAAGGCCCCCTAAGACACGTGAACAACCGTAAGGCTTAGAGAACCACGACTAGATGCGGAGCGCTGGGCATGATAGGCTGAAACGCCCAGGCCACAACCCTCTGGCCCTTGATATCGTGCCCAGAGAGGCCCCGGGTCTAGTCGTGCGCGTATTGTCTAGAATTAGGGTGTTGAACCGCACGGGACGTCCCTTCCCCAACA
>JAKADW010000297.1 GCA_021820165.1 Bacillota bacterium | reverse complement strand
AACCACAACACGGAGTCGGTGCCGCGTCTCTATCCGTGGGTCCGGCCGAAGGCGCGATATGAACGCACCATGGAACTTCTTCGGCGTGTCAAAGATCAGGATCCCACGATGATTACCAAATCCGGTATTATGGTCGGATTGGGGGAAACGCGCCAAGAAATCCGTCAAGTGATGGAAGACATGCGAGAAAACCAGGTGGACGTGCTGACGGTCGGACAGTATCTCCGACCCGACCAGAAACACTTGCCGGTTGAACGCTATTATCTTCCCGAGGAGTTTCAGGACTTGAAGCGGGAAGGGGAAGCTCTCGGATTTCGGCATGTTGAGGCAGGCCCCTTGGTGCGAAGCTCCTATCACGCCGCCTCACAAGTTCCCGAGGAGGTGTAGTTAATGCCGGCGGCTCAGTTGGTCCACCTAGGCCGCATGCCCTATGGCGAGGCATGGGCGTTGCAACGGGCGGTCGGCGCCCGGGTGCGATTGGGGGAGTTGCCCGATACGGTGTTGCTGGTCGAGCACCCGCCGGTGTATACCGTCGGGCGGGGAGCCCACGGATCGCTCACGAACCTGCTTTGGGATGAAGAGGAACGGGCGCGTCAAGGGATTGAACTGTTCGAGGTGGACCGTGGTGGCGACATTACTTATCACGGTCCCGGCCAGTTGGTGGGGTACCCGATCTTAAATCTCAACCACTATGGACGCGACTTGCACCAGTATCTGCGCAATTTGGAAGAGGTGTTGATTCGCGCCCTCGGGGATTTTGGGGTGGGTGCAGGCCGCCTCCCGCCCCATACCGGAGTATGGGTTGGGGAGGAGAAGATTGCCGCCATTGGGGTTAAGGCCAGCCATTGGATTACACAGCATGGCTTTGCACTGAACGTCAATCCGAACTTGGCACACTTCACCGGCATTATCCCCTGTGGAATTGAGGACAAAGGGGTCACGTCCATGCACCACGTCTTATCCCGACCCCTGACCCTGGCCGAGGTGACGCCGAGAGTGGAGCAGCATTTGGCCGAGGTTTTCGGGTTTGACTTCCAATCTGTTGCTGGCGAGGCTCTTGTCTCCGCTCTCGCTACCTAATCGTAAACAAGGGGGAGAGGCAATGTTGCCCAAAACCATCGTGGGCCACTCTGAGACCAAAGTGCACACGCCCCGGGCACGCTCGATTCGCGAGGTGGTCTTTGGCGTTAACGACGGCTTAGTCTCTATTACCGGAATCATTGTCGGGGTGACCGCCTCGCATTTATCGTCCCACCAAATTATTATTGCGGGATTGGCCGCGGTTGCGGCAGCGACCGTCTCGATGGGTTTGGGGCAATATTTATCAACTGTGGCCCAAAACGAGTACTTCCTGGCGGAGCGTCAACGGGAGTATCGTGAAGTGGAAGAGATCCCCCACGAGGAGCGGGCTGAAGTCGAAGGGATTTATCGTGCGCAGGGATTCAGCTCCGATGAAATTAAAATTCTCACCGCTCGTATCACGGCTGACCCCGAGCGCTGGGTCGACTTCATGATGAAGGAAGAACTTGGGATTTTGCTAGATTCGTTGGACAATCCTTGGACGACGGCAGTCATCATGGGATTGGCCGTGATCGCTGGGGCGGTGCCGCCCATATTGCCCTATCTGTTGATTTCGACGGCGCATGTGGCGGAGATTTGGGCGATTGGTCTTGCAATTGTGACCGCGTTTGGCCTCGGGGTGCTTAAAGCGAAGGTGGCGAAGTCGTCATGGTGGAAGAGCGGGGCGCAGTTTCTGTTGGTGACGGCGGCCGCAGTAGCGGTCGGAATGGGGGGCGGCCACCTGCTCGGCCAATGGTTCGGATAGAGTGGGATAGAGACCCACTCTACCGAGCCTTCTTGCAGGACTTAGCCCGCGAGGAGGCGGAGGCGGGGGCTGAGCGATTCCCCCCCGAAGCGCTGGCATGAAAGTTCGGCGGCGCCACTGGCGCCATGCGATGATATTGGGACTTGTTGTCCTCACCGGCTTTGCTCTGTTTTTGAGCAGTTGGCGACGGGCAATGGGTCCCTTTTTTGCTCCGGTCCAGTGGATGCACATTGGCGGGGGAATCCTGTACGGCATCGCGCTCATCGGCTGGGCGCGGACGTTCTATCCCTGGCCAGATAGGGGTGCCTTTGGGGGCTGGATTTACTTTCTTCTTATCATGCTATTGGTTAGTGGGGGCGGGCTTCTGGTTGGTCCCTCAGCCACCCACGCTGTCGCAACCGTTGTTCATGGGTTGACGGCATTAATTTTGGTTCTTTGGGCCGTGTGGCATTTGCTCAAACGGCTGCCCATTTGGCGGGAACCGGAGGGCGGTTTTCATGTGTCGCGGCGCCGAGCTCTTCGCTGGATGGTGGCGGCACTCGTGGCTACTCCCGTGGTTTTAGGGCTGCCTTCACTCACGAAGATGGTGAGCGGACGGCTAATCGGCAGGGGAAAGAATAACGATGCTTTGCCGGGATTTGTCCCCTATACGGTAGTCGATGGATTTCCCGAGATTCCCCGCGAACATTGGCGCCTCCGCGTGTTTGGGCTTTCAAAGCCAGTCGAGTTAGACTGGGAGCAATATGCAGCGCTTCCCCGCCGACGTTTGGAGGAAAATTTCCATTGCGTGACTGGGTGGGTTGTCCCGCACGTACGGTTTGAAGGCGTAGACCTTGAAACATTTCTCACGTCCCTCGGTTGGGATCCGGGACATGAACCCTGGGTGACGTTTCTGTCCGGGGACGGCGTCTACACCGACACCTTAAATGCCCAACAAATCGCCCACTACCATCCTATTCTCGCCGACCGCATCGACGGTCAGGCGCTCCCTCGAGCGCAAGGATTTCCCGTTCGCCTCCTGGTCCCCCAAATGTATGGCTATAAGTCGGTGAAATGGTTGGTCGCGATTCACGTCTCTCGGACGGCGAGCCCCGGGTTTTGGGAGCAGCGCGGCTATCCGCAAAATGCCTTCTTGGGC
>JAKADW010000296.1 GCA_021820165.1 Bacillota bacterium | reverse complement strand
CTACACGCACGCCAATGCGCTGATGATCCAAAGCCAACTCTTAGCGGCAAGTCTCATCAATCCCAATCAATATGGGCCAATTGCCTTGACGGCCTTGGAAGCGCTCTGGGATCGGATGTGGGATGAAGACGAGGGCGGCCTCTATCATCTCGACCGGAATGACGGCCCGGAGCTTAAAGGGCTGTTGATGGACGTCGCGCCTATGGCTCATGCGCTCTTGGATGGTTATGAATACACCGGCGACCCCCTCTTGCTGGAGCGCTGCCACACGCTTTTGGACTGGGCGGACGCCCATCTGAAGGGGGATCAGGTGTATTGGGATCAAATTGAACGCGAGGGCAAAGACGCCGTTGGCCGGCTCAAACATCGCCAAGAGCCCCTAAAAGAAAACGCCGTCATGGCACGCGCCTGGCTTCGCTTGGGCACCATAGAAAACGACGCTGACGAAGTGCGTCGCGGCGAAGCCATTTTGGGCGCTCTCACGGACTATGCCAAAGAACAAGGCATTTTTTCTGCCGCCTGGGCCCTGGCAGCCGATATGGCTGAAGCACCGGAACTCACCGCGACGCTGGTCGAGTCCTCCAACCACCCCGGTGGGGAACTCCGCCGTGCCATGTTTGGCGTCTATGACCGCCGCCGCGGAATACGCACCTGGCCGGTCGGGACTCCAGAATTCGAGGCCTCGGGCCTTCCCGAAATTCCCTTGCCGGCTCTTTATATTTGCCGGGGCACAACATGCGCCGCGCCAGTCACGGAACCCGACCAAATCATCGAGGCTCTGCGGTCGCTCATTTTCCCGGAGGAAACATCCTTCCCCACGGACAATGCCTAAAGCGGCCTCATAGTAGAACCCCCCGGGCTCGCCCCGGGGGGTTCTTTCATCGTTATTGGTGTCCTGCTTTGAGCGCGGCCCGATCGACGGTCACGGCGTCTCCCCAGAGCCGCTCCAGGTCGTAATAATTGCGTTCCTCCTCGGTGAAGACGTGGACCACGAGGCCCCCGTAATCCAACAGCACCCAGTGCGCCCGAGTGCCACCTTCCCGGTTTATCCGTTGAAGCCCGCGAAGCGCCATGGCTTCCTCTACGGCGTCCGCAATGCTCTGCACCTGGATGACGTTGGTGGCGGAAACAATAACGAAGTAATCAGCAATGAGAGTGACATCCTTCATATCAAGAATGACCACACGTTCTCCCTTTTTGCTTTCCGCCGTATCCGCCGCCAATAAGGCGTTGGCCAAGATGTCGTTCGTGACGATGCCCCCTTAATTAACGTTAAACTCCCCGTAAGCCGGCACACTCTTCTAAGGCCTTCAGCATGTCCGGATGCGGACGAAGCCCTCTCTCTAGAAGATATGCCCGGGTATTCTCTAATACTGCACAATAGCTGACGTCGAGATTTCGGAGCGCCTGGTCATAAAGAAACTCGCGTGCGGGATACCGGCGGCCCGGCTCCACCCCATCGGCAATGAAAAGCGCCTTAGCGAGTGAGGACAGTTCCGGCCCCCCCGTGGTGTGATAGCGGATAGCTTCCATGACGGCATCAGTACCCCGACCCGCCCGCTCCACCCAGACGGCCGCAATCGGCCCATGCAACAATAGCGGTTCAGCCCCTTCTTCTGGGCCCATGGGAATCCCCAACGACCGGGCTTCCGCCAGCAAAGCCGGGCGGGCCATTTCCCTGGCTAAATCATGGGCCCATCCGGCGAAGCGGGCTAACCGCGCGTCCAGATTATGAGCCTCAGCCAATTCTTCCATCACCCGAGCCACCCGCTCCGAATGATCTTTCCGATGTTGAGTCAAGGCGTCAAAGCGGTCCTCTAATGTCACACTGAACCTCCCGTCTTTCCGCCATCTTACAAAGAATTGCTGACGCTGGCAATGACAACGAAAGACCCCGGCTCGCGGCCGCGGTCCTTCGAGATTGTGCTGAGTGTGACCAGGTGTGATTAATACCGACTTTGCCGCGGGCGTGCCTCGTTAACAATGATGTCACGGCCGCCCAGTTGCGTCCCGTTCATCGCTTCAACCGCCTGCTCGACGTCCTGATCTTCCACTTCAACGAAACCAAAACCGCGCGAGCGGCCCGTTTCCCGATCGGTAATGATGCGCGCACTCACCACCTGTGCGTGATGCGAGAACGCTTCGGCCAACTCGTCTTCCGACATTGACCACGGTAGATTACCTACATACAACGTCTTTGCCACTGAAATTCCTCCCTGTCTCTTCCTCAAGGCACCTGGCCAGGGACCCAGGCACCCGGTTCACTAATCCACTCGGTACGGAAAAGGAAACTCCGCGATGCTGGGAAACCACTGGACTTGAACACAGTATGAGCAGTTGTGGCACCCTTCATGCCCCAAATCCCAATCCTGCGTATACCCGATTCTTCGCGATATAGTGCTCCACTGCCTCCGGAACCAGATATTTGATCGATAAACCTTGCTGCAACCGCTCCCGAATCTGGCTCGACGAGATGGCCAAGGCCGGCACCTCCAAGGGGTGAATCCGAGCCACCCGCTCGGCGCCCAGCTGCTGCTTCAGCGCTTCAATCTTTTTTAACGAATACCCCGGCCGACTCGCAGCAATCAACTCGGCTCGTTGGAAAATGGCATCAGGATAATGCCAAGTCACGATATCCAAGATGGCGTCCGCCCCGGTAATGAAATACCACGTCACGTCGCGGTCCACCGCCCGAAAATGGGCAAGCGTGTCGCTGGTGTAGGAAGGCCCCTGGCGGTCTATCTCCACCCGCGAGATTTCAAAGTGCTGATTTGATACAATGGCCAAAAACGTCATGAGATAGCGATGCTCGGGGTCTGCTACGAGTGAGCCAGACTTATGAGGAGGCTGCCCGGAGGGTATGAAGATCACCTGATCGAGATTGAAAGCGTCCCGAGCCGCTTCCGCTGCGACCAGGTGCCCGTAATGAATTGGATTGAACGTGCCTCCCATAAGCCCTATGGCTCGACGCCCT